>JAIYCA010000095.1 GCA_027488265.1 Planctomycetaceae bacterium | reverse complement strand
CGGTACTGCGGTCGCGTGGGACGACGACTTCTCGCTCATCGAGTTCCGCTTCGCCTGAACAGGCCCAACCGCGGGGTACTGAAGAGCCGATCACCATACCTCCGTCAGAGTCAAGGATCTCAAACTGGCCTATTGTGTCCGCCCTTCTAGGCAGATGCTTGATGGTCAATGTTCGCGAAAGGTTTTCGTCATGAAGAACGTCCTCGTCATCGGTGCTGGCAAGATTGGTCGAATGGCTGCGCATCTCCTCGCGCACTCGGGCGACTATTGCGTGCATGTGATTGATTCGCACGAGGCATCGTGGCGCAAGGCGATCGACGGCCTTCCGAACGCAACGGGCGCGACTGCGGACTTCTCAAAGCAAGCCGATCTCGACACCGCGATGAAGGGCCAGTGGGGTCTCATTTCGTGCGCGCCGTTCTTCTGCAATCCGCTCATCGCGGAGCGCGCGAAGGCACATGGCACGCACTACTTGGATCTCACCGAAGACGTCGCAGTCACGAAGCAAGTGATGGCGCTCGCGCAAGGCGCGTCGACGACGTTCATTCCGCAGTGCGGCCTGGCACCGGGATACATCACGATCGCTGCGAATCACCTCGCGAAACCGATGAGCGAGATCCATGAGTTGCGCTGCCGCGTTGGTGCGTTGCCGCGCAATCCGACCAATCAACTCAAGTACAACATGACGTGGTCGACGAACGGCCTCGTCAACGAGTACTGCAATCCGTGCGAAGCGCTCGTCGATGGCAAGATGACGCTGATTCCGCCGCTTGAGAATCTCGAAGAGTTCACGCTCGACGGGATCGAGTACGAGGCGTTCAACACGTCGGGTGGACTTGGTTCGCTCGGTGAATCGCTCGCAGGCCGCGCGCGCAACGTCAACTACAAGACGATTCGCTACCCAGGTCACTGCAAGCTCATCAAGTTCTTGCTGAACGACCTTGGATTCATCGATCACCGTCAGCAGTTGTGCGACGTGTTTGATCGCTCGATTCCTGCGACCGATGACGATGTGATCGTGATTCTCTGCGTCGCGATCGGTATCGAGAACGGCCGCTTGGTTGAGAAGATCGATGCGCGCCGCGTGCCTGCGAAGAAGATGCAAGGCAAGCACTGGACGGGTATTCAGATCACGACGGCTGCAGGCGTCTGCGCTGTCCTTGACATGCTCAAGGATGGTCAAGTGCCGCAGAAGGGCTTCGTGAAGATGGAAGACGTGTCGTACGACGCGTTCATCGCGAACCGGTTTGGTCGTGAATACGTTGTTTGAGCGCTCGCGACTGGCGGGCCGCTGAAGCTTTGCTTCAGGTGCCCGCCTTCGCTCGCTCTGGCGTGCATGACGCCAAAGGTCGCCGCCGCAGCGGCGACCGCGAGAATCCTGAGCGCTCGCAACCTGCTTCGCAACTTGCTCGCGCTGGCGTGGGACACGCGAAAGGTCGCCACCGCAGTGGCGACCGCGAGATTGACGCCTCTCACATCTTCTTCACGCGCAGATTGCGGAACGCGACGCGATCGCCGTGGCCGCAGAACCCGAGGTGACCAGCCTTACGGGTCAGACCTTCAACCTTACTGCCGCTGATCGTCTTGCCTTCAGGCGCAACCTTGTCGAGATCGATGTCGACGATGACGACGCCGTTCAACTCGACCTTGATCGTGCGACCCTTCATCGTGATCGTCTCGTGATTCCACTCGCCAACCGGCTTGAGTGCCGTCGCGGTCGCGGCGGTGATGCCGTAGATCGAGCCGTGGTACTGCCAGTCCTTGAGGCCCTTGTACTTCTCAGCGGTGTTGTCGAGCACTTGTGACTCGAAACCGACGTACGCCGGATCACCCTGCGGCGGGCAGCGAAGCGCGATGCCGTTGTTCGCGCCGGGCGTCAGTTGAAACTCAAAGCGAAACTCGAAGTCGCCGAATTCATCTTTCGTGAAGAGGTTCGTGCCGCCTGGCTGGCAGACGATTGCAGGGGTTCCGCCGACGTCTTCGACCTTGTAACCCTTCGTGTCGCCGATCCAACCTTCAAGGTCCTTGCCGTTGAAGAGGGTGATGAAGCCATCCGACTTCTCCTTGGCCGCGTCGACGGCGACAGTCTTCGGTTCCGCGGCGGGGGGCGGCAATGTTGCGGGAGCGCAGGCAGCGAGGATGGCAACAACGACGGTGGCGGTGGCGATCTGCATGCGCGAAAGTGTACGAACGAAAGAAAAAGATTGGTGATGCCGAACGTGGCATGTGTGCCGATACCATCGCGACTCACTCCAGGAGGCTCTATGCACTTCGCGCCGCTTTTCGGATTTGTTCTCGCGACCACCGCGCCCCTCGCCCCGACGACCACAGAGATCGCTGCCGATGCTCCAACCGAGTCAGCGGTCGCGCAACAAGCACCTGCGCAACGCAAGCCGAGCGCTGGTGGTTCGAAAGCCGACGCGCGCGAGTACGCCGAAGGGCCCGCGGTGCCAAATATCCGACTCGAGCGCATCCTTCCCGAGTTGCCACTCGTGCGTCCGATTCAGACGCTGCAGCGACCCGGCGACGCGAAGAACATCTACATCGTCGAGCAACCGGGCCGCATCCTCATGGCTGACCCCGCGGACGCGACGACGAAGGAAGCGAAAGTCTTCCTCGACATTCGCGAGGCCGTGAATGATCAGGGCAACGAAGAGGGGCTGCTTTCGGTCGCGTTCCATCCGAATTGGCCGGAAAAGCGCGAACTCTATTGCTACTACACCGCTGCGAAGCCGCGTCGATCGATCCTCTCGCGCTTCACGGTCGCGGCCGACGGCATGACCGCCGACCCCGCGAGCGAAGAAGTGTTGCTCACGCAACCGCAGCCCTATTCGAATCACAACGGTGGCACCGCGGTGTTTGGCCCCGATGGCTACCTCTATCTCTCGCTCGGCGACGGTGGCGCGGCGAACGATCCGCATCACTACGCGCAGAACATGGGCACGTTCCTCGGCAAGGTGCTGCGCATCGATGTGAACAAGAAGGGCGACAATGGTGCGCCGTACTCGGTGCCCGCCGACAATCCGTTCGTCGGTAAGGAAGGCGTGAAGCCTGAGATTTGGGCTTCTGGAACGCGCAACATTTGGCGCATGTCGTTCGATCGAAAGACCGGCCAACTTTGGGCGGGCGATGTTGGTCAGAACGTTTGGGAAGAGATCGATCTCATCGAAAAGGGCGGCAATTACGGCTGGAATGCGCGCGAAGGATTCCACGAGTTCGCCGGTGGAAAAGGCACGCCGCCGTACATCGAGCCGGTGGTTGAGTACCACCACCGCGAGGGCGTGTCCGTGACGGGCGGCGTGGTCTACCGCGGCACGGCGATTCCGAATCTCGACGGCGTCTACGTCTACGCGGATTTCCAATACGGCACCGTGTGGGGAATTCGCATGATCGATGGCAAGCCCACAAAGCCGACGGTCATCACGCGCGCACGCGGCGAACTCATCTCAAGCATCGATGAGATGGCTGATCGCACGATGATTTTCTCGACGTTTAATGGTGGCCAAGAGCGTGGAAATCCTGGCTCGTTGTGGCGCGCGGTTGCGGCGCCGTGAGCTGCGTGCGGGAAGCGTCGCGCACACACGCTTGACTTTTCACGCTTTCGAGAAATCGCATGTCCCGACCACTTCGCTACCAAACCGCCGGTGAATCGCATGGCCCCGCGCTTGTCGCGATCAT
>JAIYCA010000359.1 GCA_027488265.1 Planctomycetaceae bacterium | reverse complement strand
GGGTCCTTCGAGCCGATCGCCTTACCCGCGCGCTGGCTCGCGACGTTCGCGACCACCTCGTTCACGTTCATGTTGGTCGAGGTTCCCGAGCCCGTCTGGAAGACGTCGATCGGGAAGTGACGCATGCGGGGATGCGGCAGGCCGAATGGCGCGGGCTGCGCGAACTCCGCGAGCAACTGATCACACGCTGCCACGATCGCCGCGGCCTTGTCTTTCGCGAGTTCGCCCAACTCCGCGTTCGCCTCGGCGCAGCACTTCTTCAAGAGAATGTGCGCTTCGATTTGCGCCTGCGGAATCGGCCGAAACGACACGGGAAAGTTGAGCACAGCGCGCTGCGTCGTCGCGCCATAGAGCGCGTCGGCCGGCACGAACATCTCGCCCATCGAGTCGGTTTCGCGGCGGAGATCCGCGTTGCCCGTCACGCTGGAATCAGCGCTCGAGGCCGCTGCGCGTGGCGAGGACTTCCGCGAGGACTTCTGCGAGGACTTCTGCGGGGAATTCCTCGCGGACTTCTGAGGGGCCTTTGATGTCTTGGAGGAGGTGACGGGTGCAGTGGCCATAGGTTGCCTTTCGAAAGTTCCCTCACGCGCACCGCGCGGCTTCAAAGGGAAGTCGGGAACTATAACGAAGCGGAAAGTCGCGTTGACCGCGCGTTTCGGTCGATTCCTCTCGTCGCCGCGAGCGTTCCGACGTATTCTCTGCACTCCACCCATCGCTCAACACACGACGGACTATGGCCGACGCACGTAAAGGTGAACATCACGCGAATCGGGCGCGCGAAATGCTGCGTCAAGGTCGTCTCGTGGATGCAGAGCGCGAACTTCGCGCGGCTGTTGCGAGTGACCCGACACGTGGCGATTGGATGCTCAACCTCGGCTGGACGCTCGAAGCGATCGGAAAACTCGACGAGGCGCTCCAACTCTATCGCCAGAGTGGTTCGCTCCTGCCCACCGCGCGCGACCCGCGCCTCGCGGAAGGCCTCGTCCTTGCGAAGCTCAATCGTCACCCAGAAGCCGCTACCGCGTTGGAGTCAACGCTCAAGGTTGATCCAAAGTGCGAGACCGCGGTTTCGATGCTCATCCGCTCGCTCGCACTCGCCGGTCGCCATGAGGAAGCAGAGACTGCGTACTACCTCGCGCTTCATTCGATCGAGCGCCCCGCGACGTCGCACCTCGAGATCGCGCGAAGTTTGCTTGCACGCGGCGATTTGAAGCGCGCGGAGCATTGCTATCGACGCGCGATTGCGGAGGGGCCGTCGCTCATCGGCGCCCGCGTCGAACTCGCGCGCGTCCTTTGTCTTGCCGATCGCGCGGAGGAAACTGCGACGCTCCTCTCGGAAGAATTCCGACGCGGAGGCCTTCAGCCAGCGATTGCGATCGAAGCGGCGCGCATCCATCTCGCGGCCGGACGGAACGCTGAAGCAACGCAGGTCTTGGAACAACTCGCGCGCACGGAGCCTTCGAATCCGCGTCTCCATCTCCTTCTCGCCCGAGCCATGCGGCGTCGACAAGATTTGGTGCGCGCGGCGCGTCACACAGAGATCGGCGCACGGCTTGCGAAAGATCTTCCTGGGCTCGTCTACGAAGCCGCTCTTGTTGGGCTCGCACGCGGAGAACGCGCGAAAGCCCGCGAGGTCCTCGCGAAAGAGTTCGCCGAGCGGCCGCTCGACCGTCCAGGCGTCAACATCGATCGCATTGACGCGATCGAACTCGCGCGCGCGTACCTCGACTGTGGATTGACGGATGAAGCCGTACGCATTTTCATCGCGCGATTCGGCAAAGACATCCGCCGTACGCACTGCGACGATGCGGAAGTCATGCGACTTGGTGCGCGCTTGGCTCTCGCACAGGGGGATTTCCGAGAAGGTCGCGCTCGTGCGCGGCGGCTTCTTCGGCTCGTTCCTGGCTCGATCGACGCGCTTCACAATCTGGCGCTGCTCTCGATCCATCGCGGCGAGTTGAATGTCGCCGAGGCGTGGCTTGCGCGTGGTCGCGCGGCTCACCCGACCGACATGGGGCTGAAGAAGCTGCGTACGCTGCTCTGGTGGAAACGCGCGCTGCGCGCTCTTCGCCTCGCATAAGGCTGGGAAGGATTACACACATCGATTGCAAAAAGAAACCTGCGGACGCGCGAAACGTCCGCAGGTGGTAGTTCTTCGGCTGCGATGCAGTCACATGCTTGGAATCACATGATCCCAATCACATCGTCGCGCTGGTGTACGGCAGGAGTGCCATGAAGCGCGCGCGCTTGATCGCCTGAGCGACCTGTGCCTGCTGCTGTGCCGAGAGGCCAGTGCGCTTGCGCGAGTAGATCTTGCCGTTTGGAGTCATAAGTCGACGCAGATCTTCCACCGAGCGGTAATCAACGAAGAGGCGGCCTTCGACGCCCTCCTTGAGACGGAACTGCGCGGTCGGGGTCTGGGTCTGGAACTGGCTCATGTGTGCTGTCCTGGTGCGTGCATCGAACGAACAAGCAGACTCGCTGCGCTCGATGAGGTCTTGGATGCCCCTCAACGGGGGTGTGCCCACGACTGCCGTGGGCGACGGGTCGATGAAGATACCAAAGCCGCCCCCAACAGCCAAGGGCATGCGCGAAGTCCGCATGAGCCAATGGTTCGACCTCACGCGCGCTTTCGCCAAGCCACGCAACGCGAGGCCTTCAAGCCAGCCTGCGAGGCAGCACTCAGGGCAGCCCTCAAGGCAGCGGTAACCCGAACTCCCTTGGACGCATGCCACCACGCCCCGTCCAAAGGCCGTGTATCCCCCGCCAAAACTCGGTCGGGGAGCGTCCCAATTCCCTCATTTGCCGTGTGCTGGACCGCTTCGACGGGCTTCTGCGAAATCAGGTGCTAGATTCGACTTGATACGCCAGTACGAGGAGTCCGAATCGTGAAGGTCCAGACTCAAACCCCGCTTTCTGTGCTGCGGGGACATACGCACGCCATCTTGCTCGTCCCTTCGGACGGCGTGATGTCGCCTTCACTGCGCGAGTCCATACACAACTCCAACTGTGAAGTGGAACTTATCGGTCATCCGCTCTTCGCGATGGCGGCTGTTGTCTGGCGGGAGGTGAATGCTCGAACACCGGGTTCTGGGGCCTCCACTGCGTTTGTCGCCGCGGAAGTCGACATCCAAGATCTCAGCCCGCTCTTCAACGCCATTCGCAACCGACTGCCTCATGTTTCAACGTGGGTTTTCCACGGCGAGCTCGCGGTCTTGATCGCTGCCGCCCAACCACGCCACGACTTGAGCGCAGACGGCACGACCGCTTCGTCTGCGGCACACGCAATCCTCGAGCCGAAGTTGGACTCGGGGCGCGACGTGGCCTCGCTCCGACACGAACCACCGCTGCTCAAGATCGCGGAAGGCACAGAGTTTCTCGAAGCAAGCGCGGACCTCGATGCGCGAGAACTCGACGAAATTGAGCGGCGATTCGGCGGCAACTCGGAAAGCGACGACGGTCTCGACGGCGAGGAAGAACCAGCGCCAAGCGCAGTTCGCATCACACGTGAAGAGATCGCGATGCTGATGGACGAACAACCGCGCGAAGACCTCCCACCCTCCTCGCCACATCGAGGCCCTCAACGAGGCCCACATCGAGGCCAACATGGCTCACCGGATGGGGGCGACCGATGAGCGCTCAACCGACAACACCGACTCCTCGGCGCCGTCCCCGCGGACGTTTGCTCGTTGTTGGTAGTTCGCATGAGATTCGCGAGTTCGCGTCGATCGCTCGCAAACACATCGATGCGGTTTCCGAGTCGCCGAACCTCTTCGAAGCGATCGCCGATATCGGGATCGCTGGAGATCGTGAGCCGATCGCGGCCGTTGCGATTCTCGCGGGCGCCGACGGCTACGCGTCGGAAGATGCGCTGCGTGCGATCGAGAGCGCCGACAAATCCGTCGCGGTGGTGCTTCTCTATCCGCGCGGCGACGAGCAAAGCGCGGCGGCGATCGCCGATGGATTCGAAGACACCATTCCGTTGCCCGCCACGGCCGAGGATCTCATCGAAGTTTTCTTGCCGCTCGGACTCACCGATCCCCCCCGCACGAAGCATGCGGACGGATCTGAACTCGACATCGAAACGTTCCGTCGCAACGATTCCGCGCGCGTGGTTGATTCGATGATCGCTCGCGCCCGAGCCAACGCGCACGCGCATCCGGAGTCGCCGCTCGAGGCTGAATTCAAGTTGCCAGAACAGAAGGTTTCAGACGACCACAACGTCTCGCGACCGACGGAGCGAGCGCCCGACAATACGGGTGACAACACGCGCGACCACGTGCTCAAGAACGCTGGCTCGACCCCTCAGCGAACACCCGACTTGTCGCGAGAAGCACCAATGGCAACCCCACGACCAGCAGTGCGCGCAACGCCGTCATCGAACAATCCGGCGATCGCTTCGGCGACCACTTCAGCAAGCGGCGCAGGGAAAACCACTGGAGCATCGCACGCAACACCGACATCCAACTCCTCTCCACCAAGTTCATCCGCGCCTTCCCCCGCGAATCAACTTTCGGCATCGCCCATTGATCCAACGCGCGTCGACGAAATCATCGCGCTGAAAGATCGCGCACTTCTCCGCGCGCTGCGCGACCGCACTTCGGTTCGTGAGGTCGCGCTCGTACTCATTCGTCACGCGCTGAAAACGCAAGATGTTCGGCTCGCAACCCCACCACGGCCAGGCGAAGAAACTGCCATCGCGCGTGATCGTGTCGACGTGCATGAAGCACCAGTGCTCGGCGCGCGGACACATCACGGCATCTTGCTGTCACGAACGATCGACGCGGCGCGACTCGCTTCGTGGGCCATTTGGCTCGCCGAATGGCTTGATTTCGAGGAGTCTCATCTCGAACTTCATCGCCTCGCAACGGTCGACGAACTCACAGGCGCACTCAATCGGCGCGCATTTGCGAATCTCTTGCCGACGATCATTGAGCGTGCTCGCGCGGAACGTCGCCGCGTCAGTTTGATGTACTTCGACATCGACGACTTCAAACTCTACAACGACCGATACGGACACGCTGCCGGCGATGAAGTACTTCGCGAATCCATCGCGGCGCTTCGCGACTCCATTCGCGCAGGCGACCTTGTGTTCCGCATGGGCGGAGACGAATTCGTCGTTCTCTTCTGCGATCCCAATCCTCCACGGCGCGGCGGCTCGGGTGTTCCTGAAAACGTCGAGGAAATTGCTGAGCGCTGCCGAGCGGCGGTGCGGCGGCTCCAGTTACCACTCCTCGCCGACTCGGGCCCCGGACCAGTCACCATTTCTGCCGGCTGCGCGCTGTTCCCCTGGGATGCGGCGAATGCCGACGAACTTATCGCGCTCGCGGACAAACGCGCCCTCGAAGCGAAACGACTTGGCAAGGACCAAATCAACTTCGGACCAGATCGGTCCTCGGAACACTTCTCAGGCTGATACTCACCCGGCCTGAACAAGAGAATTGATTTTTGACACGCGTTCAGCCGATGGCACAGTTCTCCACACGGATTCCTCTTTCGTATTCAAGAAAGTTTCCGCTCGTATCTCTGAAGTGTTTACTCGACGATTTTTGTCAAGTTGCTCTCGACTTCGCTTATGTCTCGGGCTCGTCCTCACTCTTCCTCGCCGCCGACGACGCAGCGTACGCTCGTTTTGAGTGACCTCCATCTCGGCAGACCAGGCGGTGCGCGTAACGCGCGCGCGTTTGAGGCGATGATCGCCCAATTCGATCGAGTCATTGTGAATGGCGACGCTGCGGAATTGCACCACGCGCGCTTTCAGCGTGACGCGGAAGTTGAACTCGATCTCTTCCGAGATCTCTGCCTTTCGCGCGGTATTCGGCTTGATTTGATTGCGGGAAATCACGACGCGTTCGTGAGCGATGTGCGCTCCCTCACACTTGCCGACGAAGCGATTTATGTCACGCACGGCGATGCATTTCACCCTGCCATCGCGCCGTGGTCTCCCTACGCCGCAAGCATGCGACAGACATACGCGACGGCACTCGACGCGACTCCCCCGGGAACGGCAGAGGATGTGGCGCGATTCGCCGCTGCGCGCGAAGCATCACTCGCTGAATGGCGAACGATGGGCGCTGGCGCGCACGTCTCGACAGTCGCCAACATGGCCGTTCGACCGCACCGCGTGCTTTCTGTGCTCTTTTACTGGTCGCGCTTCCCCGCGCTCGCGGCTGGGTGGGCAGAGAGGTTTGCGCCGCGTGCAGGCACGATGCTCGTCGGGCACAGCCATCGCGCATTCATCAAGGACATCAACGGACTTCGCATCGTCAATACTGGCTCATTCGGGTTCCCCGGGAAGCCCCATGCCGTCGTGTTCGAAGGGAATAGAGCGCGCGTATATCGCATCGTCGATCACGCACCCTACTACCACCTCGCGAGCGAGCCTCTCACCGCGTGGCCGATCGCGCATCACGAAGGCCGAACGACGGAACACAGCCGAGAGACTCGCGGGCGAAGTGACTCGCCCCACTTCGATCCGTTGGATCACGGCGCAGCGAGTGCTCCAGTGATGAATCGCGCGGCTTCACCAAGCGCATTGCGATCGATGGATGTGGAGTAACCGACCGACTCGCACAAATCGACGAGTGCTTCGGTTGCGACATTTCCGCGCGACCCAGGTGCGTACGGACATCCACCAATTCCAGCGGCAGAACCATCAAAGCGCCGCATACCTAATTCCAATGCTCGCCGTGCGCAATCCACGGCTCGACCGTGTGTGTCGTGAAGATGTAGAACGAGTTCATGCACAGGGCGTACCGAGGCGCACTCCTCGATCACACGCGCGATTTCATCGGGCGATGCGACTCCAATCGTATCTCCAAGATCAAGCTCATCGACGCCAATACCCGCCAGCATTTCACATGCAGTACGCACCATTTTGGGTGCGATAGGTCCGTCGTACGGACACTCGACGACACAACTCACATAGCCGCGCACAGAAACGCCTGCCTCATGCGCGCGACGCACAACAGGCACGAATCGCTCGATCGACTCGGCAATGGTTGCGTTGATGTTCTTGCGGGTAAATCCTTCGCTGGCCGCGGTAAACACGCTGACTTTTCGCGCGCCACATGCGAGCGCTCGCTCAAGCCCTTTCTCGTTCGGCACCAACACGGAGAAGAGCGTCGACGGATGCGCCGCAATCGCGCGCGGAAGAACCTCTTCTGCATCCGCGAGTTGCGGAACCCACTTTGGGCTCACAAAGCTCGTCGCTTCAATCTCGCCGAATCCAGCGCGAGCCAAGAGCGCGATGAAGTGCAACTTGTCTTCGACCGAGACAATGCGCCTTTCATTTTGGAGACCATCGCGCGGTCCGACTTCACTGATCTCAACACGCTGTTTCATCCGCGCGACTCCGATGGCGGGGGCGACTGCGACTCGCGCTCTTTTTGTTCGCGCTGCAATTGCGCACGATGCTCGCGAATCGCCGCGCGAAGAAGCCAAATTGCGGCGATCAGTACGCCGATCGTCATGACCGCGCCGAGAGCGAGCAGCAAAAACTCGGTCGAGCGATAGTCGAAGACAGATTCGCCCGCAGCGGTGAGCGGCTCCATCACGCCCCACCTCCATCATCAGGTGCGACGTTCGATGTATGCGCTGCGCGTGAGAGGAAATCAAGTCCGCCAACCGTCGCCGGTGCTTGCGCACCCTCCGCGTTCACGAGCACTTTGGTGCCTTCGGCATAAGCACTCGACGCGATCATCGCGAACGCCACCGGCGCAGCACCAAGCATCGGCGCGATGCCACTCGATGTCACAACGCCAACTTGATCGCCAAGCGCGACCGCGTCGGACGTAGCTGCGTCCATTGAAGCTGCAAACACTTGCGCCTCAGCAACCGGCAAGAGGTCGGCCTCGAGACGCAAACCAACGAGCATCTGCTTCGGCTTACCGAGATGCTGCATGCGCGCGACCACCTCTTGCCCCGGATAGCAACCCTTGGTGAATGAGACGCGCGACGCCAGAACCCCAGTTTCCGCAGGCAGATTGGTCGGTCCGAAATCAATGCGAAAGTACGGAGTTCCGGCTTCGAGGCGCGCGGTGTTTGTCGCGAACCAACCCGCAGGACGCGCACCGAAAGTTACGAGCGATCGCCAGAGACTCGCCGCATGTGCAATCGGTACCGAGAGCGCGAATCCTGGAACGCCAAACTCTTCGATTCGCCAAACGTATGCATGCGTCTCGCCAAGCAACGCACGCCACGCAGCTGCATGCGTCGTCGCAGCGGTGTTCTTCGTTGAAGCGCCGACCGAACCCACGACCGTCGGATTCGACTTCGCAGCAAGGAGCCCAAGCGCTTTCAACGCGCTCTCTGCTTTCGGCCCATGCAGCGCGATGCGCGCGTGGATTCCGGCTTGTGAGGTGAAGACGACATCTTCCGAGAAATGCAGTTTCTCCAGCGCTTCACGAAGTGGCGCGACATCGTGCGCGAGCGTGTCGAGAAGCAGTGCTTCCTCAAAACGCGCCACCACGAGGTCCGCCTCGATTCGGCCCTTTCGATTCGTGAGAAACGCGCGCGTCACGCAACCTTCGGCGAGTTTCGCAATGTCCTGCGTCACAAGACGATTTACAAAATCAACGCGATCCTTACCTGTCACGAGGAGCGCGGCGCGCTCGGGGCAGTCGACGAGTGCGACACCCGATCGAATCGCCGCGTACTCAAGTTCAACTTCGGCATACTGCGCCACAACTTCGCATGTCGGTGCACCCGACGCATCCGCCGGACCAAACGGGAGATACTCAATCTCAACTTCGCGTCGGGCGACGACCACACCCTCCGCGGCGCCGCGCGATACTCGCGCGCGCTCTGCACGCCGAGCAGCGTCCTGCGCTGCGAATGCACGGTGTTCCTCGCGAAGTGGGGTATCGAACATCATGGCGGCGATCCTATACCATCGCGCGCCCGCGGGCCTCCCTCCCGCACGAATCCAATCGCACCTCATCCGCCGGAGTCAACCATGGCCATGGACATCGACCTCTTCCGCCGTCTCTGCGAAACGCCAGGCGTCCCCGGACGCGAAGAACGCGTGCGTACGCTGATCGATCGCGAGACGAAGGGACTCTTTGACACGCGCGAAACCGACGCGATGGGCTCGTACATTTGCATGCGCAAACCTACGCGCAAATCAAAGGGCAAGACTCTTCGCGTCATGCTTGCCGCGCACATGGATGAGATTGGTTTCTTCGTTCGCCACGTCGATGACGCGGGCATGATTTGGGTGAACGCCGCCGGCGGCTTCGACACGCGCAATCTCTTTGCGTCGCGCGTTCTCGTTTGCACGAAGAAGGGCGACTTCAAAGGCGTGATGAATCCCGGCGGCAAGCCGATTCACATCTCAAGCGAAGCAGAGCGCACGAAAGTACCCGGCGTGGAAGAGTTCTTCATCGACCTCGGCCGCGATGCCGAAGAAGTGAAGAAGTCCGTTGAAATCGGCGATTTTGTGGTGCTCGATACGCCGTTCCTCGAGACGCCGAACAAGCTTGTTTCGAAAGCCATTGACAACCGACTCGCATGCTTCATCGCGATTGAGTGCTGCCGTCGCCTCGCAAAGAAGAAGGGTGGCCACGCGTGTGAGATCGTTGCTGCGTTCACGACGCAAGAAGAGGTCGGACTGCGCGGCGCGCAAACTGCGGCCTACGCAGCGAAGGCGGACATCGGCATTGGCCTCGATGTGACCCTTGCCTGCGATACCCCGGGAGTCCCCGACAATCAGCGCGTGACAAAGCAAGGACTCGGCGCTGGAATCATGGTGCAAGATTCCTCGATGATTTCCGATCACGCGCTCGTCGAAGATTTCTGCTCCGTCGCGCGCAAACATCGCATTCCGCACCAGAAGTGCATTCTTCCGCGCGGCGGTCAAGACGGCGCCGCGATTCAACGCGCTGGAGTTGGCGCACGCTGCGTCGCCATCGTGACGGGTACGCGCTACATCCACACGACGACGGAAATGGTCGACAAGAACGACCTTGAGCACACGATTGAGTTGCTCACCGAATGGCTCGCGACGTGCTGAGCATTTGCCGGTGACGGGCGCGACTTTCGCTCCGCATCTCGATCGCTTGAAGATCGCTCGACAAGCACGTGACAAGCACGTGACAAGCGCTTGAAAATCGCGTTTTGCCTGGCGAGCCTGTCACCCACGCCTCACGCGTTCGACGCAAGACTGACTGCGACCCGCGCGATTTCCCGCGCGGCGTCGTCCTTTGTCCGCGCGAGCAACTTCGTCCGCATGTTTTCACGACGCGAGTGATCCGTCATGAGCGAAACGAGCGCAGCACCAAGCGTTGCGTGGTTCTTCTCTGCGTCGATGAGATCATCGCACAGGATCGCGATTCCCTCGTCATGTGACGGTTGCGCGTTCCACTTCTGATGGAGATCCGCGTGGTAGGGATACGGCGCGTACACCGTGGGAACTGCATTCAAGAGCGCCTCCGCAACCGAGTTCGCTCCGGCGCGAGAAAGCGCGAGATCGGCAGCACCCCACGCAAGTCCCATCTCGTGAAGAAACGGCAGCACACGCGCGCGAACGCTCGCAGCGCGATACGCCGCTTCGAGAGGTGCGGCATCCGCGTTTCCAACAAGATGAAGTACTTGCCAACCGCCGAACGCTGTGCGTTCCTTTTCGACGAGGAGACGCAGGAGCTCGTTCAGACTCGCTGCTCCTTGCGAGGCACCTGTGACAAGCAACGTGTGCAATCCAGGCTCAAGCCCGAGCCGTTCGCGGGCCTCACGAGGCGGTAACGACGCAATGGCCGCGCGACGCACAGGCATACCCACCATGCGTTCCGCGAAGTTCGGTCGCGTCGGTGTCGGACACGCGGTCAAAATGCGCGTCGCGCGCCGAGCAACCCAGCGATTCGCCTTGCCGGGTGTTGCATCAAGATTGACGAGGAGTACGGGAACCCCGAGTCTCCGCGCAGCATCGACGACCGGGCCAGTCACATATCCACCGAGTGCGATGACCGCCCCTGCGCGACGACGCTCGAGTAACTCGCGCGCCGCCGCACGACCTGCGAGAAATGAGCGCGCGAAACTCAAGAGTTTCGCGGGTTTGAGCGAAAGACCTTCCGCTTGAATCGGCGTGAAATCTGCACCGACATGCTCAAGCATGCGCGCATCTACTGCACGCGTCGAACAGGCAAACACGCGATCAAACTCTGGCACCATCTCCTGCAGGGCTTCTGCGATAGCGATGCCCGGCGAGATATGCCCACCCGTTCCACCGCCCGCAAGCACGATGCTTCGCCGCGCAGAACGCACTTCCGTACGACTCGCTTCGGTGCTCATGCGGCGACGACACCTTCACCGTGCGGCTCTTCGCGTTCATCATTTTCGATCCCGAGTTCCGCCTCGCGACGGCGCGCGCAACGATCGATGGAAAGGAGAAGCCC
>JAIYCA010000332.1 GCA_027488265.1 Planctomycetaceae bacterium | reverse complement strand
GAAGACGACATCACCTTCATCGTGTCGTCCGACGGATCGGTCAAGGAACGCGCGCGCCGACAGCGGGGCTCGCGGTGAATCAGCGAGGGGGAATGCATGCCTCGCCCGATTGAATTGCTCGGCGCACGGATTGGGCTCGGTGGTCGTTGTCTCGACACGCGCGATGGCCCGATCGCCATTCGGAGTGCGGGGCTCCACACCCGACTCTCTGCCGGACGCACCGATGGAGACCGCGTGCGTGACCTCGGCGACATCGTCGCGCGCGATGTCTTTCGTGTTCTGGGCCGCGATCCTGGCATGGCAGTTCTCCAAGAAGCGCGGCGTTACTCGATCGAGTTACGCGATGCGGTGGAAGCAGTGCTCGCGCGAGGTGCGCTGCCATGCGTGATCGGCGGCGATCACTCGCTCGGCGCTGCGACACAAGCGGCGGTGGGGCGGCACGCGCGTCGAACGGGCGCGGATGTTCCAGGCATCATTTGGATCGATGCCCACACCGACGCGAACACGATGGAAACCACGCCGTCAGGCAATCTGCACGGCATGATGCTCGCCGCGGTGCATGGGCTCCACGTACCTGTGTTCAGCGATGTGGTCGAGGGTGGACTGCGCGACCCGCGCCGAACGGTTTACGTCGGCGCGCGCGACATCGACGACGGTGAACGAGAAATCGTTGAGCGCTGGGGCTGCCGGATTTTCACACCCGAAGAGATTGCGCGCATCGGGCCCGAACGCGCGATCGACGAGGCGATGGCGATCGCGGGCGGCGCAAGCGGACGTTGCAGCGTGAGTTTTGATCTCGACAGCCTCGATCCGTCGATTGCGCCGGGCGTTGATTGCCACGTTCCGGGCGGGCTCGATTGGCGCACCGCGGAAGTGATCCTCGCACGGATTGGTGCGTCAAACGCGGCGGTTGCCGTCGAAGTCGTTGAAGTGAATCCATCGGCGGATCCCTCCGGAAAGACCGCGCGACTCGCCGTCGAAGCTGCAGCGCTTCTCTGTGGTGTGTGAGCGAGGCGAGTGACGAACGCGTTCACGTATCTTGCGCAAACTGCGCAGGCGCGGTGATGCGCATCGCTGCACCCGTGACAGGATGCGCGAACGAAAGCATGCACGCGTGAAGACAGAGCCGCGTTCGCGCGGTGCGCGCAGCGCCTTCTGCGTAGAGATCATCGCCAAGAATCGGATGCCCAATCGCGAGCATGTGGACGCGCAACTGATGACTTCGACCGGTGCGCGGAAGGAGTCGAACCCGCGTCCACGCAAAGCCGTCCGCGTCACGCCCGCGTTCCAATACTTCGTAGGCCGTGAAACTCGGCCTCCCTTCTTCGTGGTGCACGATCTGTCGCGCGCTTCCGAGCGCTTCCTTTCGAAGCGGAAGGTCCACCTCACCGCGATCACGCGCGACATGTCCCGCGACAAGCGCTTCGTACTCCTTCTCCACGTCGCGGGCCTCGAACGCCATCGACAACGTGCGATGCGACACCGCATCACGCGCAAGCACAATGACGCCGGAGGTGTCGCGATCGAGCCGATGCACAATGCGGGTGCCGGGATAGTCAACTTGCAGCCGAGCCACGAGACAATCAGCCTTTTCTGGACCAATTCCCGGGACAGAAAGCAGTCCCGAAGCCTTGTCGCAGGCGACGATTGCCGAGTCGGCGAAGAGGATGGAATAGCCAAGGCTTGTCACGGGAAGGGCTACACTAACCGCCCCCATGACGAACCGTACTATGACGATCCGTACCAAGTTGATCCGTACCAACGTTGTGTTCATGTCGGCCCTCGCCGCTTCCGCTGCGCTTGCCGCGTGTTCGCTCAAGGCGCCCGCAACGAGCGAGCCGCAGCCATCGGCGACCTCCGCGTCCAGCTCGACTGGATCTGCCGAGCCGGGCGTCACGGGCGCGCGCCAACTCACGTTCCCCGATCGATTCATCAAAGCAGGCGAGGCGTATTTCTCGCCCGACGCGAAGCGCATCGTCTTCCAAGCGATCGAAGTTCCCGAAGGTGAAGAGAGCCCGGCGGACTTCTACGCGATGTTCGTGTGCGACGTCGTGCGCGACGCGAGCGGCGACATCACAGGCGTCACCAACATTCGTCGCGTTTCGCCGAAGGGAAGCGCGAACACGTGCGGTTGGTTCCACCCAACCGATCCCAACCGTTTGCTCTTTGCCTCGACCGTTGGCGCACCAACAGCGGAGAACACGCCGGGCTATCAACGCGGCACATCGCGATATCG
Organism: Planctomycetaceae bacterium; assembly: GCA_027488265.1. Classification (GTDB taxonomy): domain Bacteria; phylum Planctomycetota; class Phycisphaerae; order Phycisphaerales; family SM1A02; genus QWPT01. The sequence goes on along the minus strand of JAIYCA010000332.1, from coordinate 805 downwards.
CTGGGCATTTCCGCCGGAGACGCGCATCGTCGAGGTCGATCTCCGTCAAGCCGATGGCTCGGCCGCATCGCTGAAGCCGCTCGAAGGTGACGGCAAGGCGTACGTCGCCGAAGGGAGTTGGTCGCCGGACGGTCGACACCTGCTGTTCTGCTCGCTTGAGTCAGGCGACGGTGACCTCTACGTCCACGACCTCAAGACAGGAAAGCGCACCGCGATCGTGACGGCGCCCGGTTACGACGGCGGCCCGTTCTTCTCGCCGGATGCGAAGAAGATTTGCTACCGGTCCGATCGCAATCGCGACAACTTGTTGCAGGTGTTCGTGGCGGATCTCGTCTACGGACCCGACGGCGCGATCACGGGCATCACGAACGAGACGCAACTCACGTCGAACGAGCACGTGAACTGGTGCCCATTCTTCCGCCCTGACGGCAAGACGCTTGTCTACGCGACGAGTGAGATTGGCCACCGAAACTACGAGATCTTCGAAATCGTGCTACCGACCCGCGCGGGTGAAGAGCCCGTCCGTCGACGCGTGACGGAATCGGAAGGCGCGGACGTGTTGCCCGTGTTCTCGCCCGATGGCACGTGGCTCTTGTGGACGGGACAACGTCACGAGGGGAGGTCGAGCCAGCTCTACGTTGGCAAGTACCGCGATCAAGGTGCTTCCGCTGCCCCCACGTCGAAGTGAGTTCTCGGCCATATCCATCCGCGACTTGTGGGAAATGGATCAGACCCTTCGCCCCTACGCCGACCAGACCGCGCCGCGCTACACCAGCTACCCGACGGCGCGATCACGGGCATCACG
>JAIYCA010000094.1 GCA_027488265.1 Planctomycetaceae bacterium | reverse complement strand
CGCTCCCGAAGCTCGGTTCGCAGCGCGGGTCGGGAATCGAGTTGCGTGGGCGCGTCGCTTCGTACGACGGCGCGGCGTTCGAAGGGCGCGATCCTTCGCTCATCCTCGCCCACGTCGATGGTTCACTCGCACGGCTCAACATCGAGAACCTCGAGCCCGCTTGGCGACTCAGGCTCGACGATCGCGACCCGCGCATCCTTTGGGCCTCCGATCGCGTGGCGGCGTATCAGCGGATTCCTGGCGGCGGTGAGACGGTCACGGTCATCGACCCGAACAACGGCACCGTGCTTTGGTCGACTCCGAAAGCCGAGGCGATCTGGATGGACGCGCCGAACATGGCGAAGACGCCGGAGCGCGCGCCGAACGGACTTCCGTTCGTGCTCGGCGAGGTTCTGCCTTCCTGTGACGGCGACAACATCATTCTCGCTCGACGCGACGGTCGCCTCGCGCGCTTCGGGCTCCGCGCGGAAGCACCTGAGCCAGTCGTGGCAACGGCACCAACGCCTCGGATTTTGAGCACGTTGCTCTTCCAGCAACGTCTCGTACTCGCGGGGCAGAAGCAACAGAGCGAATCGGTCGATCCGATCGTTGCCGTGCTCGACCCGCGAACGCTCGAAGCTCTTTCGGAGATTCGCCCTTCGACGGGGATGCCAATTCGTTGGGCATTCGCCACAGTGCTGGGTGAGACGTTCATCGGCACCGACGACGGCATCGAACGCTGGACGACCGACGCGACTGGAACGCCGCGTCCGGCGCTCGTGACGACCAACTCGTTTGTCGGGAGTTCGAGCGGCCCCATGCTCCTCGGGGCAAACGTCCTCTTCCGCAGCGCCAACGACATCCCTTCGGTCTTGCCTCTCTTTGGAGGCGACGTCCGGCCACTGGAGTTTCCGGGAAGTGGTGAGGGCAATCGCACGATCCGCGGAATGTTCCCCGTCGCCGAAGGCGTGGTCGTGCACATGACCGATCGCCTTTTGCTCGTTGGGCCAACGGGTGAGATCCGCGGCATGGACGCGGCCGCGAGAGGGGGTAGTTACAACTTCGCCTTCCCAACGGCGACAGCGGTCGCGCTTATGGAAATGGCCCCGCTCGAAGCCGCACGCGAAGGACTCGACATGCGAGGCACGGGGAGTGCCTGCATCGTGCAGGAACTCTCGCCAAAGCATGGTCTGCGCATCGAGGGTGAGCCTTTCGCGTTCCGTATGCCCGGCGACTCGATCGACCGTGCCCTGATTGCCAACGGTTGGCTGCTCTTCTCCTCCAAGATCGCGCTGATCGCCATTCCGGTTCCTGAAGCATCGACGAGCCCTGTTGGGGCGGCACCCAACGATGCGGACGCGGGTCAGAATTCTGCTGCGAACGCGGTGCGTGATCGGCGATGAGACGGGGTCGACCGAGACCCTTGCGGATAGGAACCCTCGTTCACCGAGACCCTCGTTGACCGAAAACCTCGTTGACCGAAAGCCTTGTTGACAGGAGCCCTCGGACGCGCGACAACTCCCCCCCAATCCGACCCGCGCAGGTTTCTGACGCGGCTCGAGAGAGCGCCACGAGGGTGTGGAGGACACCTGCGGCTGCGCTCGGAAAGATTCGAAGCTTTCCGATGACTTCTTTCAGATATTCGGCGGTATCCGTCCGATACCCGCGCAGAACAGGTCGTCTGAAATCAGAGATGTGCTCAGACGGACTGCGACAGGACTGCGACAGGACTGAGATAGGTTTGGAAGTTCATCAAAGACAGAGAACAGGCCCGAGTCGGGCCGCGACGAGTAGTTTCGCGGTGCATCAGTGATGCATCAGAACCGACACAGAATTGATTCAAGACAGCATCAGGAACGTGCACACCATGTTTGACAACGATCGCATCGATCCCGAGCTCTTCCCCGCACCGTGGCAATCCGCGTTCGGTGGCGCAGCCCCAGCATTGCTCGACCGAGACGAGGACGAAGACGAAGACTTTGAACTCGACGACGACGATGATGACTTCGGTGAGGAAGACGACTTCGGCGACGAGGATGCCGATGACGATGATGATGAGGATGAGGACGAGGACGAAGACGAAGATGAGGACGACGAAGACCTCGATGAAGAAGAGGACGAAGACGACCTCGAGGAAGAGGAAGAAGACGAGGAAGAAGACGAAGACGAAGAAGACGACGAGGACGACTTCGGCGACGAGGATGATGATTTCCTCGATGACGAGGATGACCTCGACGACGATGATGATGAGTGACGCCGAGTGACGGCGAGGAGTGATTCCTCTGCGGCGATTCTGCCGCAGGGGTGTCCGGTGATGCACGCCTGAACACACTCATCCCATCACGTCGATCTCAAAGATCAACACGCGCCCCGCTTTCCGCGGGGCGCGTTCTTTTGCGCTGTGCATGCGCTTCTCATGTATCCGTCATGTATCCCTCATGTAGCCCTTATGGCCCCGTCTGCGCCGCTCGAGGCGGAAGATCCAGCGCCCGTTCGTTCAGTTCGGTAGGCGCGCGATGAGGAGCCGCACGCCGTTTCGATCGGGCGCGACGAGAAGCAGCGCGGGAGCGCCCTCAATCGGCGCGATCGCACGCGGCACCGCGATTGAATCGAAGAGCACGGTGCCGAGACCAGGCTCGGCAACTCCGCTGTCCATGCGCATGCGGCCTTCAGCCTCGCCGGAAGGATCATCAAGCGATCGAATGCGCACACGATTTCCGACGAGAAATGCTGTGCGTCGCGCATCGATCCGCCCAGCGGCAATCGGGCTCCCCGCGAAAGGACGCACGCCGTCGACCGCGTTCCAACGGATGAGCGAACCAAGCGCTGGATGGAAGACAATCCAATCGCCGCCATCGGTGCCGTCGCGCGTGCCTTGCGGCGTCGTCATCTGCATCGCGGTGGAATCGTCCGCGCGTTCACTGATGAGGGCGCGTGTCGCAGATTGGCGCAGCGATTCATCGCTCGCGGGATCGGCCTCGAGCAACTCAAGAATGCCATCGCGGAGCGAGATCGCGTGGATCTTCAACCCGTCGGAGGTGAAGCAGGGGAAGACATAACTGCGCGTTCCTTCCGAGGAGAGCCGCGCGGTTCGACCATCGCGGCGGACGACGAGATCGAAGGTGCGATCAGATTTCTCACGCGAGGCGTGCGCGAGTTCGCCGTTTGGTCCGAGCGTCGCGAACGCGTTCACGCGGCCATCCTGCACCAACCACTCCGGCTCGTCGCTTCCCCACGCGATGCGTCCAATCCAGCGTGCTCCATCGGGGCGCGGGCTCTCGACGAGGAATCCGCGCGCGTCGGCCGCGCGGCCGAGGACGAGCCCCGGCGCAGTCTCGCCGAGCCGAACAAGTCCGCGCGGATCGACGCGATAGACAGCGATGCGTGAGGCTTGCGGCACTGATTGCCCCGGACGCGCCAAGAGCGTTGCGAGATCGGGCACGGTGCCCGTTTGAACAGCGAGGACTCGTCCATCCGGTGACAAGAGCGGCAGTGTGTATCCGTCGGTCTGGACGTTTCCGAGTGGTCGCAAATCAACCGCAACGGCGCTTCCGACGATGCGGCCAGGGACCGACGTCATGCTGCCAGCGGCGGGTTTCGCGGGCGTGGCAGCACCAGCGCCAGCAGCCTTCTTGTCAGGCGCCTTCACGGGCGCAAGCGGCTGCGACTTCGTTTGCGTGACGCATGCGGGAAGCAAGCCCGAAACAACGCACGCGAGAAGAACCGCACCCGCCACGCGGATGCGCGACGGGTGCGAGTTGGTGTGCGAGTGCCGGAGTGCCATCCGCGTGCGGATCACGGCGTTCCCTTCTGCTCCTTGTCGGTGCCGATCGTTTCATTGATCGGTTCGAGCGCAGGCTCGACCGGTGGCGGCGACTTCAACTCTTCGAAGAACTTGCTCTCCTTGAGGAGATCGTTCGCGCTCTTCTCAAGCGGCTCCGCGAGGAGACGCAGGCGCATGCGTTCATCGGCGTTGAAGTTCGCGTCGTTCGCGTCTGGGTTCTCGACGACCGTCGGAACGAGGAAGACCACGAGTTCGACAACTTCCTTCTGACGCTGCGTCGAAGTGAACGCCGCGCCGAGGACGGGGATGTCGCCGAGGAACGGGATCTTGTTGTCGATCTGCGTTTCTTGTTCGCGACGGATACCCGAGATCACGATCGTCTGACCATCCTTGACGGTGACGTTGGTGTTCGTCTGGCGTCGATCGATGACGGGGTTCGAGTTGAACGACGCGGTCGACGCGGAGAGATTCGAGAGCAGAACCTCGACTTCCATCGCGACGTTGTTGTCTTGCGTGATGCGCGGGCGGACGTTGATACCGACACCGACGAACTGCTGTTCGAAGCTCGACGTCGTACCAGTCGTGCCGAAGCCCGAGGTTTCGCCCGTGAGGAGCGAAACGTCTTGACCCGCGACAAACTTCGCTTCCTTGTTGTCGGACGTGAAGACGCGCGGCTGTTGCAAGATGCGCACGCTGTTGTCGGTCGAGAGTGCTTGGAGGAAGAACTCCATGTTCTCGCCGGTCGAGACGGTGAGTTCGCTCGAATCAAACCACGGCGAGGCGAAGTTCGGTCCAGGCGGCGTCGAGCCGTTGCCCTTCTCGAGGTTGAGCGAGACGGAGCCCGCCACCGCGTTGTCGCCACCATTGAGCGGTGCCGAGAGGTTCGTACCAACGCGCGCGCCCCACGAGAAGCCGTCTCCGACCTTCACTTCGGCGAGCACGGCCGTGATCATGACTTGGCGGCCAGGCTTGTCGAGTTGATGAATGATCTCGATGACCTTCTTCTCGACTTCCGCAGGCGCCATCACGAGCACCGAGTTCTGCGTCGGGTTCGGCACGATGCGGCTTCGGCCGATGAGTGCGCTGACTTCCTGCGGCGTTCCGCCCGCGCCTTGACCAGCGCGCGCGCCTTGCCACGGGAACGTGAGTTGGTTCTGCTGCTGGTTCTGGCCTTGATTGAAGACCGACGAATCGTTTGCGGCACCAACACCAGTATTGAAACTGTCGGCGAGACCTTGGATGCCTTCCTCAGGCAAGCGCAAGCCGCCACCTTCAGAGCCGCTTTGCGCAAGCAGCGTGTTGAGAATCTCGCTGAGTTCCACCGCGCTCGCATGCTTGAGCGGCACGTTGACTGGAAGACCCGAGGTAAAGGGCTGATCGAGATCCTTGATCCAGCGATCGAGCCAATCGAAGTTCTCCGGCGTCTTCGAAATCACGATGAGGCGATTCGAGTCTGGGTATGCCTCGATCGAGAAGATGCCTTCCACAGCCGCGGATGGCGATCCGTCGCCAACTCCGCCGCCACCTTGGAGTACTTGGCGACCCGCGAACGCGCGGTTCTGCGTGTTGTTGCGTGAGCTGCTGCTGCCGCCACCGAGCAACGTGCCCAAGAGGTCGCGAACCTTCGAAGGGTCGGCGTAATTGAGGTCGTAGATGCGGAAGATGCTGCCCGCGGTGTTTGGTGGGAGGTCCCACGCATTGGCGACAAGGCGTCGAATTTCAGCAAGCACCGTCGGCGTCGCGCGCACGGTGATCGAGTTCATCGACTCAAGCACCGTCACGATCAATCCGCCGCCCTCACCGCCTCCAGCGGCACCGGGCACGCCAGGTTGTCGCTGTTGCTGCGGTTGATTGCGGTTCTGCTGTGCACGGCCGCCCGCCGTTCGGCCACCCGCGGAGCCATCATCGGT
>JAIYCA010000343.1 GCA_027488265.1 Planctomycetaceae bacterium | reverse complement strand
CACTCGGCGTCGAAGCGGCGCTTTTCCCCGCGCTCGAGATTCTTCCCGGCGAAACGAGTCCGAGCGCGGAACTCACCGTCGCGCGATTGGCACTCGTGCGTCGGCTTTCGGAAGGCGATCGACCGAGCGCGATCGTCGCGCCGATCGCAGCACTGATGCAGTCGGTGCCGGAAGCTTCGCGGCTTCCGCAGCTCGTTCGACGTTTGACCGTCGGTGCGCGCGTCGAATCCACAAAACTCATCGCATGGCTCGTCGATGGTGGATATCGCCGCGTCGATGCGATCGAATCTCCGGGCGAAGTTGCGGTGCGCGGAGGAATCGTCGACATCTATCCGCCAGGCGGCGCTGCGCCGGTGCGACTCGATTTCTTCGGCGACGAGATCGAGCGCATCTTCGAAATCGATCTCGGCACGCAAGCGTCCGATCGCAAGGTGGATGAAGTCGAACTGATCGCTGTTGCGCTTGAGGCGGCGCTCGGTGACGCGAAGACTGGCGCGGGTGTGCAGCCGATCTCGGAACTCTTCCCAACGAACACCGTGACGGTGCTTGCGGAAATGAGCGAAATCGTCGAGCAAGCGCGCGCGTACTGGGATCGCGTCCGCGATGGCCGCGGTGTGTATGGGCCACCTTCAACGCTGTCGGCGTTGGCGAAGCGTTCGCGCGCGGTGCTTGAGTTGCATGCATTCGGTTCCGCGGGCGGCGCCGCAGTTCGCCTCGGTGGTCGTGCATTGCCCGTTTTCCCCGAGGATGCGGCTGACGCGGTCGCGCAGTTCGTTGCGCTTTCCGACGGGAAACACGCTGTGCTTCCGTGCGGTTCAGATGGCGAGCGTTCGCGGGTCACGGAGTTGCTTGCACGACACGGCGCAGTCGATCGATTCGAGCGGCCCGTACTCGCGTTGACGCGTGGGTTCATTCTTGAACCGCGCACGCATGCGGATGGGGTTGCGCCGGTGGGCGATCTCGGCGATGGCGGTCGTGCGAGTCGGCGTGCGGCTTCCTTGAAGTACGCCGAAACCTCGGTGCTCATCGCGCCTGCTGCGGAACTTCTCCATCGCGCGCCTGTGCGTCGCCGTGGACGCGCGCTTGCGGGGGGGCGCGCGAAGGACGCATTTCTCACCTTTGAACCGGGCGATTACGTCGTCCACCGCGATCACGGCATCGCGCGATTCGTGGGGCTTCAAACGCTGGCGCAAGAGAGCATCGCGCAGGGGACGATCGAGCAAGAGTTTCTGACGCTTGAGTTCGATCAAGGCGCGAAAATCCATGTGCCTGCGTCGCGGATTGAGCTCGTGCAACGCTACGTCGGCGCAGGAAGCGCGCGGCCGAAACTCTCCATGCTCGGTGGTCGACGGTGGAAGCGCGCGAAGGAAGAAGCGGAGGAGTCCGCGCGCGATTTCGCGGGAGAAATGCTGCGTGTTCAGGCGGCGCGTGCGGCAACGCCAGGAATTGCGTATCCGGCGGACAGCGACTGGCAGCGCGAGTTTGAAGAGCAGTTTCCCTACGAAGAGACGGAAGATCAGTTGTCTGCGATCGCTGCGACGAAGCGCGATATGGAACGTGCGCGCCCAATGGATCGACTCGTCTGTGGCGACGTCGGATTTGGAAAAACGGAAGTCGCGATTCGTGCGGCGTTCAAAGCGGTGGCGGGTGGGAAGCAGGTTGCGGTACTCGTTCCGACAACAGTGCTCTGCGAGCAGCATGAGCGCAGTTTTCGCGAGCGTTTTCGCGGCTATCCGTTCCGCGTCGAAAGTGTGAGCCGTTTCAAAAACGACAGTGAGGCAACGGCAACGCTTCAAGCGCTCGCCGCGGGGAAGGTCGATGTGATCATCGGCACCCATCGCATTCTTTCAAAGGATGTGGTCTTCAATGATCTCGGTCTTGTGATCGTCGATGAAGAGCAGCGATTCGGCGTCGAACATAAACATCGACTGCTCGAGTTTCGCGTGACGGCAGATGTGCTCACGCTGTCGGCGACACCGATTCCACGCACGCTGCACATGGCGATGCTCGGGCTTCGCGACATCAGTTCGCTCACGACCGCGCCCGCGGATCGTCGCGCAATCGTGACCGAAGTCATCCCGCACAATCCGCGGAGAATTCAACAGGCGATCTTGCGAGAGCTCGCGCGCGAAGGGCAGATTTTCTTCGTACACAATCGCATCAGCGATCTCTTTTCAGTGGCCGACGATTTGCAGCAACTCGCGCCGAATGCACGTATCGCGGTCGGGCACGGTCAGATGGCGCCGAAGGAACTCGAAGATGCCATGCTCCGCTTTATGCGGCGCGACGCGGACATTTTCGTTTCAACCACGATCATCGAATCTGGCATCGATATTCCGACCGCGAACACGATGATCATCAACAACGCGCACATGTTCGGCCTTGCTGAACTCCATCAATTGCGCGGACGTGTTGGCCGTTGGAAGCATCGCGCGTATTGCTACCTCGTGCTGCCGAAGGATCGCCCCGTCCGCGATGAAGCGCTCAAGCGACTCCACGCAGTGGAAGAGTTCTCGATGTTGGGTGCGGGATTTCGCATCGCGATGCGCGATCTTGAGTTGCGCGGCGCGGGCAACTTGCTTGGCGAGGCGCAGTCGGGGCACATCGCAGCGGTTGGCTATGAGATGTATTGCCAACTGCTCGAGCACGCGGTCGCGGTGCTTCGCAATGAAGTGAAAGTCTCGCCGCTCGACACGCTCATCGACATCGGGCTCACAGGCAGTGTGCCGAAGGGCTGGATTCCGAGCGACGCGCGGCGCATGGAGGCCTATCGCCGCATCGGCCAGGCCGACACGCTGCAAGCGCTCTCGAAGGTCGAGACGGATCTTGCAAGCGCATATGGCGAGCCGCCTGCGACCACGAAGGCACTCCTCGAAGTCGCGGAGATTCGCTTGCGCGCGGCGACGCTCGGCATTCGCTCGCTGGTCCGCAAGGATCAGGACGTGATTTTCCGCACGACGAAGCCGCGTGAACTCGAGCGACTTTTCGCGGGCGTCCAAGGCGTGATTCGCGTCGTTGGAACGGTCGACGCGGAGGGCGTGGCTGATGTCTACTTCCGACCTCCGAAGGGCTTCCTCGAGCCGAAGTCACTTGTCGCGGTGTTGCGAAAGCGGCTCGCGATCGCGTGACGAAGTGGGGGGCTTTGGACTGCCGCATGCGAAGATCGCGCGCGTCGAGTTGACTCGAAGGCGACGAGGAAAATCTTGCGTTGAACGCACCGCCGCCGCGCGAGGAAAACCGGCAAACGAGCGGCGCACCGAACGTGAACTTCACGTTAGCATTCGCGCCGCGCCCCGTGCGCAACCGAAACTGTGTCATCGATAGATCGAAGCGTTCGCTTCCGAAGGGTGCATTTCCAAGGATGGATCCCATGCAAACGATTTCCGCTCCGCGCCGTTCTGTGTTGCCGCAGACCCGTCGTTCTCTGACTCACAAGTTCGCCATCAACGGCCACGAGGGCTACCTCACGGTTGGTCTCTTTGAAGACGGCCGACCGGGCGAGATCTTCATCAAGATGTCAAAGGAAGGCTCCACGCTTTCCGGCCTGATTCAAGGCTTTTGCCGCGCTTTCAGCCTGTGCCTCCAGCACGGTCTCGAAGTGAGCGAGGCATGTGAGCGTTTCCGCGGCATGCGCTTTGAGCCGATGGGCGGAACGAGCAATCCGGAGATTCCTGAGTGCTCGAGCATTCTCGATTACGTCGCGCGCTACTTGCAGCGCGAGTACTGCGGTCAGCGTTGACTGTTTGGGCGCGCCCTAGATGGCGCGCGCGAACACGGTGAGCGCAAGTGAACGAAAAAGACAGCGCCCCAGCATGTGCTGGGGCGCTGTTCGTTTCATGGTTTTGTTTCGCCGTGCGTGAACCGGTACTCGATCACGCATACTTGCCGGCGGGCCTGAAATCAGGCCCTTCGCATACTCAAGACTTCGCCTTCGAGCGGCGAGGAGCCTTCGCTTCTTCTTCGCGATCCTCGGCCTCCGAAGCAGCGACCGCAGCGGCCGCGGCTTCTTCCGCTTCCTTCTGTGCTTGGAGCATCTCGAGCGCGCGGTCGGCAGCGACTTCGATCGTAACGTCGGCCTTGAGTTCCTTCTCGAACTGGATCGTGCAGGTGTACGAGCCGATGCGGCGGAACGGAGCCGCAAGGCGCACCGAACGCATATCCACTGCGTATCCGGCGTTGACGAGAGCGTCGGCAATGTCGCGCTGGGTGATCGAGCCGTAGAGCACGCCTTGATCGTTGCAGCTGCGGATGAGCTTGATCGAAACTCCGACGAGCTTCTGAACCGTCTCTTCGCGTTGCGCGCGTTGAGCCGCGAGTTCAGCGATCGCCTTCGCGCGTGCTTCCTTCAATGCCTCGATCTTCGCGTCGGTTGGATGCTCGGCGAGCGCGTGGGGCAGAAGGTAGTTGCGGGCGTAGCCAGGGCGCACCTTGACGATGTCACCAACGATGCCGAGGTTTTCGACGTTGCGGAGAAGAAGCAGTTCGACTGGACGTGCCATAGGTCGCTGTCCTGGGGCGTTGCCCCGTGAGTTAGGACGCGGACGACCAACGCGGTCGAGAGCGCCCAACGAGTGGCGAGCCGCGCAGTATCGCGAAAACTGAGTTGAAAGGGAAGGGCTACAGCGACAAGGCGGGAAGTTCGCTGCTGCGCGACTTGTCCGCTCGGTTTGATCCGCGTGCGGGAAGAGGCATCGTGGCCGCCAAACAAATTTGAGATATTTCCAAGGCCAAGAATTTCGTGAGAAACGACGCCGTGGATGGCCTGTCGATTCGATACCCTGATAAACTCCGAACATCTGACATGCGGTACCGTGCTCATGTCGGACCTTGGACGGGCTGAGATTCGAGAGCCGCCGCTCTTCAAACACAGCGTCGAACCAAGTCGATTGGAACAGCATGGGTCAGAAAAGATGCGCGAGGCGACTCGCGTCCGCCCTTCTCCGCACATCGCGGAGAAGGGCCGTCTGTCGGCCGAACGCCCTCGCGCTTTGCGAAGGCGCAGCCACCAAACGGGCCAAGCGAGGTCGGGCGAGACGAGTCACTCCCGCGAATTGCCGCAACCGCGGCAGCAACATCCAACGCCGGCGGATGCCGGAAGGAACGCACGATGCCGAGTTACAACAAGGTCCTCCTGATGGGCAACCTCACCCGCGATGTGCAAGTCAAGAGCACGTCGGGCGGTCAATCGGTCGCAGATATCTCGATCGCCGTCAATCGCAAGTACAAGACGAAGGACGGCCAAGATCGCGAAGAAGTGACGTATGTCGACTGCGAATGCTGGGGACCGCGTGGCGAAGTCATCGCGAAGTACTTTTCGAAGGGGAAGCCGATCTTCATCGAAGGCCGACTCAAGCTCGACTCGTGGGAAGACAAGGACGGTCAAAAGCGCTCGAAGATGCGCGTGATGATCGAGGACTTCCAGTTCGTCGAAGGTCGCGGCGGTGGCGGCGGCGGTGGTGGTG
>JAIYCA010000435.1 GCA_027488265.1 Planctomycetaceae bacterium | reverse complement strand
GATGGTGACGCAAGCGGCGTCGGCTCGTACGCCGAGGTCATCGAACACTTGATCGCGCCGCCAGCGGAAGAAATGATCGGCGCACTCGAGGTCTACGACCGCGTCACGCTAGAGGGTGATGAGATCACCCGTCGTAAAGATGCGTTGGAGTTCTGCGGCCCCGACGGATTCGGAGCGGTCTCGTCGCTCATCGTCGAGAAGACCGCGACCTTCTTCGCGCGGCCCGTCGGCGGCGTCGCCTCGGCGAGCCTCATCGAGCAGCGATTCAGTGAGGTCCCGTCGCCCGGCGCGCTCGCGCTCGCGGGCCTTGTTGGCTTGATCGGGAGTCGCCGCCAGCGTTCGTGATCGGGTCGCGAACGTCCACCGCCGCAGCGCGCGCCGCGTTCGTTACCCTGCGGCGATGGAAGTCCTGACGCTTCAGATCCGACGGCTTCGGCCGAGTGCCGTGTTGCCCGCCTACCAAACCGACCTCGCGGCCGGCATGGACCTCTCCGCCGATCTTGATGCGCCAGTGGTGCTGCAGCCTGGCGACATCGCGCTCATCCCGTGCGGATTCGCCATGGCGCTTCCGCCGGGGTTCGAGGCGCAGGTGCGTCCGCGCTCTGGGCTCGCCACCAAGTTTGGAATCTCGATGCCGAACGCGCCGGGCACGGTGGACGCCGACTACCGCGGCGAGATGAAGGTGCCACTGATCAATCTCGGACGTCAGGCGTTCACGGTCGAGCCAGGCATGCGCGTCGCGCAGATGATCATCGCACGGGTTGCACGGGCAGAAGTCTCTGTCGTTCATGAACTTACAGAGACCTCCCGTGGAGCAGGAGGTTTCGGCTCGACAGGCTTCGGTCAACCCTGAGATGTACCGCGACGCCGACGCGTGAACCTACGCGCAGACGCTCGCAAGCCCTTTCCGAAGCGGCGCGGATTCGTCACAATGGCGGATCTCCGGTAGCCCGGAGGAACAGGAGTCCATCTTGACGACCGCGACCGCTGCCGCCGTGAATGTCCCGCTGCTCGACCTGAAGGCGCAGTATGCGACCATCCGCTCAGAGATTGAGCCGGTCATCAAAGAGGTCATCGAGAGCCAGTACTTCATCGGCGGGCCGAAGATCGGTGAGCTCGAGTGCATGACGGCTGGCTACTGCCAGACGAAGTACGCCATCGGCTGCGCGAACGGCTCAGATGCGATTCTCCTCGCGTTGCAGGCGCTTGATGTCGGCCCGGGCGATGCAGTCGTCTGCCCGTCGTTCACGTTCTTCGCAACCGCCGGCAGCGTGCATCGTCTCGGTGCGCAGCCTGTCTTCGTCGACGTCGACCCGGCGACCTACAACATTTGCCCTGAATCGACGCGCCAAGCATTCCGTTGCCACAAGAACATCAAGGCGATCGTGCCGGTCCACCTCTTCGGTCAAGCCGCGGACCTCGACGCGATGCTCGCGATTGGCCAAGAGTTCGGCGTACCGGTTGTCGAAGATGCCGCGCAAGCGATCGGTACGGAAGATCCGCAGGGTCGGCGCGTCGGCTCGCGCGGAGCGATTGGCACGTTTAGTTACTTCCCGTCGAAGAATCTCGGCGGTTTCGGCGATGGCGGCATCATCACGACGAATGATGAAGCGCTCGCGACGCGCATGATGCGACTTCGAAACCACGGGATGGAGCCGAAGTACTACCACGACGAAGTCGGCATGAACTCGCGACTCGACGCGCTTCAAGCGGCGGTTTTGCTCGTGAAGATGCGTCACCTCGATGCGTGGAGCGCGGGGCGGCAGAAGAATGCAGCGTTCTATGACGCGGCGTTTGCGGCTGCCGGCGCTACCGACTCTGGCACGTCGCTCACCGCGGGCGGCTTCCAACTTCGATATCCGAAGGCGGCTCCAAAGGGCGCGCGTCACATTTACAACCAGTACACGATTCGTGTGCCCGCCGCGATTCGCGACGCGGTGCGCCAAGATCTCGCCGAACGAAAGATCGGAACCGAGATCTATTACCCAGTGCCGCTGCATCTTCAGAAGTGCTTCGCACATCTCAACTACACGCGCGGGATTTTCCCGCATTCGGAGCTCGCGGCGCTTGAAGCGATCGCGCTCCCGATTTACCCAGATCTCGTTCCCGCGCAACTGGAGCACGTTGCGACATCAGTGATCGAGTGCGTCCGCAACCGGATGTCCCGTTGAAGCGAGGCGCACGATGAACTTGAATTACCGACGCAAGAAGCGCGAACGGCATCACGCTGCAACGCAGGATGAAGACGCAACGAGCGCGCCGCTCCTTGAGCATCAATTGGTGCCACGAGGCGAGGCGCAACTTGTCACGTCGAAAGAAGCGCTCGACGAAGCACTCGCCCACGTACGAAGTGCGGGAACCTTCGCGTACGACACGGAGTTCATCGGTGAAGAGAGCTACTGGCCGCGCATTTGCCTCGTGCAAATCGCAACGACCGAGCGCGTGATTCTCGTCGACGCGGTCGCGGTACCTGATCTCGCGCCGATCTTCGAACTGGTGGCCGATCCGGCGCTTTTGACGCTCGTGCACGCTGGTACGCAAGACTTAGAACCCGTGCGTCGCATTCTTGGTCGCGAGCCGGCCAACATTCTCGATGTGCAAGTGGCTGCGGCGTTCGCTGAAATGCCGTGGCCCGCGGGCCTCGAGAAACTCGTCGATCGGTTCGCCGGGCATCGCATCTCGAAGGGCCACACGTTCACGAATTGGGATGCGCGTCCGCTGACGCCGTCGCAACTTCGCTACGCCGCGGATGACGTGCGATATCTCCCGCTTGTGTGGGAGCGCTTGCGGTGCGAACTCGAGGCGCG
>JAIYCA010000123.1 GCA_027488265.1 Planctomycetaceae bacterium | reverse complement strand
TTGCTTCGAGCGAGATTGGATGGGCGATCACGGGACTCGGCACGGTGACGAATGGACGCGTGATTCTGGCCAATGCTCGCCTTGCGGGATCAACCACGACGCAACTCGTGCGCATGATTCCCGTGATCCCTGAAGATCTCACAGGTGACGGCGCTGTTGGAGCGGATGACCTCGCGCTCCTACTCGCTGCGTGGGGCGAGTCGGGCGGTCCTGCGGATCTCAACGGCGACGAACTTGTGAATGCCGCGGATCTCGGGCTTCTGCTCGCCGCGTGGACGGGATGACGCTTCGCGTCGATCTCTAGGTCGCCGGCGTCTCGTCGCGCAACCCGCCCCTCGGACGCTCTCGCTCCCCCGCGCGTCGACCATTGAGGATTGCGCCGAGCCACGTGCGCCGAACGCAGAATTCATAACTCAAAAGTAAGAGCGCGGTCGAACCGAGCGTCAGCACGACAAACTTGAGAAGTGGCGGCCAATCCACACCGCGCAAGAGAATTTGACCAGCAACGACCAACGGCAGATGCGCGAGATAAAGCCAATACGCGCTGTCGGCGAGGTAGCGAAACAATGGCCGCTCTGAAGCAACGAAACGCGCGAAGAGACCGAGGAGCGCGATGCTGGCAAGCCACGCGTAAAGCGCTTGCCCAGTGAAGGCGAGCGTCCGATGCGCGGCCGTGTTCGGCACGAGGCCGTGCGACCATGGCAAACCAAGCGCAAATCCCGCAGCAAATGGGAACAGCACGACTGCACCGATGAGTGCAAGCACCCAGCGACGTGAGAAGCCGCGCATCGCGTCGGGCACTTCAAAGAGCAGTGCACCCATGAGAAAGAACACGCTGTAGTGGAAGAGGACGCCAGGAAGTGGCAGCAATCCACCCGAGGTATCCGGCCCGAACACCGCGCCCTCCTCCGTCACCTTCATCAACGCGTAGGTGATGATCGTCAGCGGGACGAGCCAGATGAGCGCGCCAGCTGAACCAACGAAGAGTCGCGTGACCGCAGAGGGCGCGCGCAGCCAACTGCTGACACTGCGACCAACACCGCGCTCCGCACACCACGCGACGATCGCGAAGCCCGCGATCATCCAACAGAGGAACCAGAGAAACCACAGGTGATGAAAGACGGGGAATCGAAAGAGAAACCAGATCGCGACCATGATTGGACGTGGCTTGTTGGCCTGGTTGGTCGTCGCGAGATCACCCGCAACCGATGCTGCAGAGCCCGTCGCGTCCGCGGTGACGGCTGCCGCTTCCGCCGTCGTTTCTTGCACAGCACCCGCCCAAGCCACGACCGCCCACAACAGCGGAATGATGGTGAAAAGCCCAAGGAAAAGCGGCAGTGCGATCCTCGCCGCGCGCTGTTTTAGAAGCCCCGCAAGCCCAAGCCTTCGCCAAAGCAGCGCCGTGAAAAAGCCGCTTAAAAGAAAGAAGAGCTGCATGCGAAAGCCATGAATCGCAAAGAACGTCACGGCAAATCCAGGATGACCCGTGTCGCGGACAATCCACGGTCCTCCGGTGTACGCGAGCGATGCATGCAGCACGATGCCAAGCAGCATCGCCGTTGCGCGGAGTGCATCGAGATGATGCAGGCGCTCGCTCTTACTCTCTGTGAGGTTCGGCGGGGACGTCACCACTCAATCCTCACTCGGAAGCGATTCGTTCGCGACATCGCGCTCCGCGAGCGGATCGACGCGCGAATCATGCGCCGTTTCATGCGCCGATTCATGCGCCGATTCATGCGCCGCGTCATGCGCCGATTCATGCACCGTATCACCGCTCATCCATGAAAAACGCATGCCGAGGAGTTGTTCAAGTCGCCTATTCGGCGCCTCGAAGAATCGTCTGAGTCGTGCGCGCGCCTCTGCGGGCATACGCTCAGACCCACCTCGATTGACCGAGGGAAATGCGCCGGCCACGGGGATTTCGAGGCCGAGAAACTGGCGAATTCTCTCGCGCGTCGCGTTGTCCATTGCAAGCAGTTCGCGAAACTCAAGCACGAGTACACGCTCGCGACCGAGCACCCTGAACCAACGCTCGAGTTGCTCCGCATACAACCCACGCGCCTGATACGAGTGATGCTGATGCGAGAACGCGCTTGCACGAAGACGCGACTCCTCCGCGGAGAGCGCCTCGAGAAATGTGAGTTGCTCCGCACCTTGTCGCTGCGCGTGCTGAAACTGGCTCCACGCGCGCGCCACCGGATCCCGAAGCACCGCGATCGCTCGCAACGCGCGTCCCTCCGCAGCAACAGCATCGGCAAGCCGTTTCGCGCTCGTCGCAGCCTCAGGATGAAAGAGGTAGTACGGCGTTGACTCGCCAACGTGCCGCACGCCTTCCGCGAAACAACGCGCGCGCAGCGGGAAAAACGCGCGGTACTCGCGCATGATCCAACCAGACTTCCACAACACATGACACTCTTTGATCCGAGACATTCGGATCTCGGGCTGCCTCGCGAGAAAGTCATGGAGCGACGTGGTGCCCGATTTCTGCGCACCGATGACCAACAGATTCGGCAGTGCGCGCCACGGCGCAGTCCAGCGTTCAAATCGTGTGGGTTCGCCGCCCGGACGCGGCACTCCGCGCTCGGGCTTGACGGGTGTAGTGTTGGTGACCGCAGCCGAACTCACAAACGCATCCTACCGAGCCGAGCGCCAACACTTCTTCGTGCACAGCAGCGGCTCAAGACCCCCGAGACGTGTCAGATCTTCACCGCGACGCCCGATGCTCGAATCCCAATCGCTGCTCGACTCGAACCGCCCACCTATGCGCGACCACGCCGACGCTCTCTCTGCCCCGCTCTTTCGACCATGGATGCGCACGTGGCTGCTCGTCGCCGGGATTTACAACCTGATTTGGGGCGCGTGGGTTGTGCTCGCGCCAGACGCGCTCTTCGGCTTCGTCGGCATGGAGCCGCTCACCGGAACGGGCCGCGGCATTTGGCAGTGCCTCGGCATGGTGATCGGCGTGTACGGCATCGGATACCTCTGCGCGAGCCGCGATCCGATTCGGCACTGGCCGATTGTGCTCGTCGGGTTCCTCGGCAAAATCTTCGGGCCGATCGGATTCGTCTGGACAGCCTCGCGCGGCGAGATCCCGTGGACGTTCGGCGCCACGATTCCGACGAACGATCTTCTTTGGTGGATCCCGTTCGCGCTCATTTTGCGCGCGACGTGGAAGCGCTGAACTTGCTGATCCGTGTGCGGGGCGTGCCGATGCGTCACGACCCATTCTCACTCCTCTATCGTTACGCCTCTATCCACGTCCCGCGCCATTCGGTACCGACGCGCATGAACCGCGCGCGACGATGCCCGTCGGCCGCAAGCCAGAGCCAATCCATCTCGTCGACGGTCGTCGAGATCACTGAGAAGTTCTCACGGCCCGGCAGCGACTCCTCAAGTGTGGGTACACGCCCAAGCAAATGCTCAGGCAAGTTTGGCGACGGTTGTGCGCATTCGGCTCCCGGCGCACTTGGCGCGAGATAACAACGTCGACTGGAAAGATTCGACTTCGCCCACGCGTCGTCCGCAACATGATCGTCGAAGTGCGCGGTTGCGCGCGCCTTCAAACGCAGCTGGAGTTTGAGTTCCGGCGCATAGAAATGCCACGAAACACGAGGATCACGCGTGATTTCCCTGATCTTCGGACTTCGTCGATCGGTGTGACAACGAATCTCGGCGCGCTCAGTCGACAC
>JAIYCA010000067.1 GCA_027488265.1 Planctomycetaceae bacterium | reverse complement strand
CGTTCCGTGTTGTGATCCCCCTCGAGCCGTGGCAGGCGAGATCGTGGGCGCCGAGGTAGGCCTCCGTCTCGAAGACGACGTGCCGCGACACCGTGCCGTCGGGAGCCAGCACCACGAGCCGGGCCCCGAGCAGGTCGCGGGCCACGCGGTCGGCCGGCCGATTGTAGAAGGCTGCGGCGAGGGGCTGGGATGATCGCGGCATATCGGGCATTATGATGCCTCGTTCACTCGAATCGAAATCGCGGAGCAGCCCCCACTCTCATGGAAGCAGGCATCGTCGGACTCCCGAACGTCGGCAAGAGCACCCTCTTCAACGCCCTCACTGCGGCGGGTATCGAGGCCGCCAACTATCCGTTCTGCACCATCGAGCCGAACGTCGGCGTGGTGAACGTGCCTGATGATCGCCTGCAGCGCATCCAGAAGTTCATCAAGACGCAGAAGGTGATTCCCGCGGCCGTGCGCCTCGTCGATATCGCCGGCATCGTGAAGGGCGCCTCAACCGGCGAAGGTCTCGGCAACAAGTTCCTCTCGCATATCCGCGAGGTCGACGCGGTGCTCCACGTCGTGCGCTGCTTTGAAGACCCCGACATCACGCACGTCGACGGCACGGTGGATCCGCTCCGTGACATCGGCACGATTGAAACCGAGTTGCTTCTCGCCGACCTCCAAGTGATCGAGAGTTCGCTCGACAAGTCGCGCCGCAACGCGAAATCGGGCGACAAAGAAGCGATCCTGCGTGTTGCAGTCCTCGAGCGCTGCTTCGAGTGCCTCAACGCGGGCAATCCGATTCGCTCGATCGCCTTCGAAGGTGACGAAGCGAAGGTGCTGAAGACGCTCGGCATGATCACCGCGAAGCCGACGCTCTACGTCGCGAACGTCGATGAGGCGCAGATCGCCGGCGAAGGTCCGCTTGTCGCGCGCGTGCGTGCGCATGCGAAGGCAACCGGCGGAAACGTCGTCGTTGTCTGCGCGAAAATCGAGTCGGAACTCGCGGAACTCCCCGAAGCCGACCGCGCCGAAATGCTCGAGTCGATGGGGATGAAGGAGCCCGCGCTCAATACGGTCATTCGCGGGGCGTACGACCTCCTCGGACTTCAGAGTTACTTCACCGCGGGTGAGAAGGAAGTGCGCGCGTGGACGATTCAGAAGGGTTTCACCGCGCCGCAAGCCGCAGGCGTGATCCACACCGACTTCGAGCGCGGGTTCATCCGTGCCGAAATCTTCACGCTCACCGACCTCGAGACGCTGCACTCTGAGAAGGCGATCCGCGAGGCTGGAAAGTTGCGCGCCGAAGGCAAGAGCTACGTGATGCAGGACGGCGACATTACGCACTTCCTGTTCAATGTTTAAGCGCGAGCGACTGGCGGGCTGCTGAAGCTTCGCTTCAAAATCTCCACCACGGTCTCCACCACGCGCCCGCTCTCGCTCGCTTTGGCGTCACTCACGCCAGAGGGAGCCGCCGCAGCGGCGACCGCGACGTATCTGAGCGCTCGCAACCTGCTTCGCAACTCGCTCGCTTTGGCACGCCTCGCCGCGAGTCAAAGTCTTATGAGGGCGCGGCGGGCTGCTGTCCATCGCTCGTTCTCGAAGGTGGAGCGCAGCGAAGCCTGAGCAATCGGCGTCGGAGCCAGCGGACGCGTCGCGCAACATCCTCTTCTCGCGCTCCGCTCCGCGCTCGCATGAAGCACTCGCAGTTCCCGCAGTGCCAATCCCAAATCCCCAAAAGTACAGAAGCCCGACCTCGCGGCCGGGCTTCTGATCAGATCTCTTACATCACACCGCAGGCGATCAGCGGCGGCGGCGAAGACCGCCGACAGCGGCAGCCACTCCAGCGAGCACGAGGGCTCCTGGCGCCGGGACCACAGCAAACTGCATGGTGTCCGCGGTTGGATACACATTGCCTGCACTGACCGCAGCAGCTTCGATGCGGATGCTCGTGATGAGCGCGCCGGTCGAGTAGAAACCGGTGTACGCGTTGGCCGAGTCGATGTAGCCGATGAACGCCGAACCATCGTTGAGCGTCAGGGTGACGATCGCAGGAACGACGTTGAAGTTGATGTCGGTCGCGAAGAAGTTACCCGCGAGGCCATTGACACCCGACCCGAGGTCGAAATTCAGCGCGGTTGGATTGTTCGTCGAGAACAACCCGCCTTGGACATACACGCCGCCATTCGCAGCTGCAGTCCAGTTCGCTACACCCGTGGAGCCCGAGTAGGAATTGTAAAAACCATCAGCGATTCCGCTGAAAGTCTCGGTGTACACGCCCGCACCTTGCAGCGCGGAGTAGTTCTGCCAGACGTTCTGCTGCGTGAACGTAATGATCGCAGCGGAAGAGGAGCCGACAACGCACAAGGCGGCCAAGCCCGAGAGAGTAGAGACAGTATTCATGGACACACTCCGGAACAGGCGTCGCCGGGACAGGCGACTTGGGACAGGGAAGGGCAAGAGACGAACTCACCCGAGAAACCCAAATTGGACCGAAACAAACCGGTCGGACTGAGATCGCGCAATGGGACAATCACGCGAAATACCACACCTGCGCCCCAACTCTTGAAAGCACCTAGACGGCCTTTCAAAGAATCGACGCACAGCCCGTTTCGTGACCCTGCTCTTCAGGCTCGTCGATCACTGGACGGTGACCAACCAACCCCTGCGGAGACAGGCAACCTGAGGTACTGCAAATACAGCACCTCACGGTCCCTCGCTCCAAGTCGGAAGATGCACTCGCTTTGGGGCGAGTCAACTGATGGAGGTAGTTTTTGCCAAAGTTTGCAACGCCTTTACATTTCTGACTCAGAAGTCCCTCTCCAGCATGGTCTTACGGGAAGAAGAATCGCGGCTTCGAGTAACTCTCGATACCCCTCAAAGTCGATGACTTCCCCACCAAACTGCGACATGTGGGGGTTCTGCTCTTGGCTGTCGAGCAGTTGATACCCCCCCGCTACGAGCCGCCGGTCAAGTTCTAAGAGGCAGAGTTTCGATGAATTGGCGCCGCCAACCTCAACGCGGGTGAACATGCTCTCGCCGAAGAACGCTGCGCCGATCGACACGCCATAGAGCCCGCCGACGAGGACGCCGCCGAGCCACGCTTCGACCGAATGCGCGTACCCCGCGCGGTGAAGCTCGGTGTAGACATCAATCATGCGCGGCGTAATCCAGCAGAGGTTCTCGTCGCCACGGTCTTGGGCACAGAACTCCATCACCCGCCGAAACGCGGTGTCGACGCGCAACTCAAACGGACACTTCCGTGCGAACCGTGCGAGCGATCGCGGCACGTGCAAGTTCCCAATCGGCAGCAGAAAACGCGGATCGCTCGTGATCCACTGAATCGCGCCATCCTCATCGCCCATCGGGAAATAGCCACTCGCATACGCCTCAAGAAGCGCTGCGCTGTCGAATCGACGAGCTGGGCCAAGGTGGTAATACAACGCAGCGCTCACTTCGCCCGCGACAACACGCGGACTTGCGCGAACTGTCGATGCCCTTCCGGGCCCGAGTGGAAGCCGTAGCCCGATTCCTTCGCGCCGACCCACGGGCAGCCGTCCGCGCCGCCGCATCCTTGGTTGATGCCGACCATGCCGGCATGGATGCGCGCCGCGACGTCCTCCGCCCGCGCAAGGTCGCGGCCGAAAACCGCGGCGCCGAGCCCGAAGGGCGTGTCGTTCGCGAGTCGCAGCGCTTCGTCGACCGTGCGGAACGCTTGGACGCATGCGACCGGCCCGAACGTCTCCTCGCGCATGACATCCATTGCGTGGGTGACGTCGGCGAGGATCGTCGGCGCCACGAAGTTGCCTTCGCGCGGCTCGCCGCCTGCGATCAGCGTCGCGCCCGCGGCAACCGCGGCATCGATCTGCGCCACGACTTTCGCCTTCTGCCGCGCCGACACCATCGGGCCGACATTGACGCCCTCATCACGCGGATTTCCCTGCTTCAACGCGCGCGTCCGCTCGGCCATTTTTCGCAGGAATTCCTCGCGAATCGCTGCGTCGACGTAGATACGTTCGGTGCTCACGCAGACTTGCCCCGCGTTGCGGAAACTGTTGCGCACCGCGAAGGCGGCCGCCGCGTCGAGGTCGGCATCGTCGAGCACAACAAGCGGGTCTTTGCCGCCGAGTTCAAGGATGACGCGCTTCAGGCCCGGCCCCGCGTCGGCGAGAATGCGCTTCCCGGTTTCGCGTGAACCGGTGAAGACGATGAGATCGACGTCCGCGAGGACGAGCGCGCGCCCCTGCGTGCCGTCGCCGAAGACCGGCGTGAGCACGCCCGTTGGAAGGAATTCGTTGAGAATCTTCGCGTACTCACAGGCGACGAGCGTGGTCTCCTCGCTCGGCTTCAGGAGCACCGCGTTCCCGGCAACAAGCGCTGGCAACACCGACTGATGCGGCATCAGAATCGGGAAGTTCCACGGCGCGATCGCGGCGCAAACGCCAAGCGGCGCGTAGCGCAAAATGCTGCGAACGCGCGCGTCTTCGCGCACGGTGTCGGCAAGCGCCGCGACGATTTCGTCGAGTTCGCCTGCAAAACCGTCGGCGCAGTAGTTCGCCTCGCCGATTGCTTCAGGAAGCGGCTTCCCCATCTCGCGCGAAGCGAGTTCGCCGAGTCGCCGCGCTTCCGCCTTCAAACGCGCCGCGGCCGGCCGCAGTACGTCCGCGCGCTCGGCGTGCGTCAGCGCGCCCCAACCACGTTGCGCCTCGCGCGACTGGTGCACGAGTCGCGGGATCGCGTCGACCGGCGTGACCGGCACGCTTCCCACGGCCTCGCCGGTCGCGGGATCGAATGAAGTGAGTTGCAGTGGGTTCCCGGGAGGCACGTTGGAGGCAGATGACGGCAGCATGGGCGGAGCGTATCGGAGCAGGAGCGAGGTCTTGCGGGTGCTTGCGCATCGTGTGCGCCCGCAGAGAATTCTCGGACACCAATCTTCGCTCTCATTCGACCTCGGCGTTGAACGCTTCGCCCTCTTCGGTTACTCTTCGCGACCCTCCCGAGATGGGCCGTCGAGGACTGCGCACACGCGCTGGCCTCGCATGGAGCACCAAAGCGGCCTCGCCGGTGCCCCAGCCTTGGAGGAAAGGCCGCGCGCAAGAATCTCGGTCGACGACCAATCGTTCGAACCGTGACCTCGCCGCGGACGCGCTCGCCATGGTGGCGGTCGCGGCGTCGAGTGTCACCGATCCCCCGCCTTCGCGGTGGATCAACCAAGTTCGAACGAAAGGAAGTGTCCGCGAACAGCGCGTTCAGAAACATTCGAAGCAGCCGAAGAATCGCTTTGACGGTTCTCTCCGAAAGGTTGTTTCGAGAATGGGTGACGGGCGTCGACTCCTCTCATCGCGCAAGCGCTGAGAACGTCAGAAATTGCGGCAATGCCGCCGAATGGCCCGTGGTGTAACGGTAGCACAAGTGGTTTTGGTCCACTTTGTCTTGGTTCGAATCCAAGCGGGCCAGTTCCGACGCCGTCACCCTTCTGATCGCGCATGTCAGCGTGCACTTCCTCTCTCGTCCGAACTCATCCAGATGATGAGTGCCGAGATGACCAACACCCACAACTCGAACGCTTCTGCTGCCCACGTAAACCACGGCAACACTGGTCGTGGCCTTGTCGCCGTCATTCTCGCGGCTGGCAAGGGCACGCGCATGCAGTCGGACTTGCCGAAGGTCATGCACCCAGCGGTTGGTCGCCCGATGGTGCACTGGGTGGTCGACGCCGCGCGCGCTGCGGGTGCGACCAAGATCGTGCTCGTGATCGGACACGGCGCCGAACTCGTGCGCGAGTCGTTTGCTGGTGTGAAGGATGTCGAATTCGCGCTGCAAACCGAGCAACTTGGCACTGGGCACGCCGTGATGATGGCGAAGGCGAACATCGAGAAGGACGCCGCGTCGACCGACGCATTCGTCCTCTGCGGCGACGGCCCGCTGATTCGGCCCGACACGCTTGCCACGCTGCTCGATTTGCATCGCCGCGAACACGCTGCAGCCACACTCGCGACAAGCGTCATCGCCGAACCAAAGGGTTACGGCCGCATCGTGCGCGACGCCGCGGGCAAGCTCGCGAAGATCGTTGAGCAGAAGGACGCGAGCGACGCCGAGCGCGCGATCTGCGAAATCAACCCGAGTTACTACTGCTTCCGCACCGACGAACTCCTCGGCGCACTTGCGCGCGTCGGCAACAAGAACGCCAGCGGCGAGTACTACATCACCGACGTCTTCGAGATCTTGCGAAAGGACGGCCGCACCGTCGCCGCAGTCGATGCGGTTCCGCCAGAAGACGTGCTCTCGGTGAACGACCCCGTGCAACTTGCGGAAGTCGACGCGATTCTCCGCAAGCGCCACGCACGTGTTGATGGAAGCGTTGGCGGAGGTGCGCGTTGAGTTCCGCGGATCGCAACCATCTCAAGGTCTTCGGCGGATCAAGCACGCGCGAACTCACCGCGGGTGTGTGCGCGCATCTCGAACTTCCGGTTGGCCTCGGCACGGTGACGCGATTTCCCGACGGCGAAACGATGGTCAAGGTCGACGAAGACGTGCGCGGTCGCGACGTCTACGTCGTGCTCTCGACGTGTGAGCCCGTCAACGACAACTTGATGGAGCTCCTCGTCTTTATCGACTGCCTCCGTCGCGCGAGCGCGAAGCGCATCACCGCCGTGATCCCCTACTTCGGCTACGCGCGCCAAGACCGCAAAGACGAAGGTCGCGTGCCGATCACCGCGAAACTCGTGGCGAATCTCATCGTCGCCGCAGGCGTGGATCGCGTCCTCTGCATGGATCTCCACGCGGCGCAAATCCAGGGATTCTTCGATATTCCCGTCGATCACGTGAGCGCCGCGCCCGTGCTCGCCGACCACTTCCTTTCGATTCGCGAGACGCTCGGCGATGTCGTCGTTGTCTCGCCCGACGTCGGCAACGTGAAGGTCGCGAACATGTTCGCGAACATCTTGCAGTGCGATCTTGCGATCATCGACAAGCGTCGTCAATCGGGTTCGAAGGTCGTCGTCAAGAACTTGATCGGCGACGTCGAAGGTCGCACGGTGCTCATGTTCGATGACATGATTTCGACCGCGGGCACCGTTTGCGAAGCGGCGAAACTCGTCGTCGAGCGCGGCGCGAAGGATGTGATCGCGGCGTGCACGCACCCCGTGCTCGTTGGCCTCGCGATGCAACGACT
Source organism: Planctomycetaceae bacterium (assembly GCA_027488265.1). GTDB lineage: Bacteria > Planctomycetota > Phycisphaerae > Phycisphaerales > SM1A02 > QWPT01. Next base: position 854 of record JAIYCA010000067.1, on the reverse strand, counting down.
GCTCGAGAGCCCGATCTCGAAAGTTGTCGTCGCCGACACGATTCCTTGCGGCGCACGCACGAAGGCGCTTGAGTCGAAACTCGAAGTCCTCAGCGTGGCGAAGCTTCTCGGCGAAGCAATCCACCGCATTCACCACGATCAATCTATTTCCGCGCTCTTCCGCCATGGCGCAGGCGTCAAGCGGTAGCGCATTCCACTTTCGCTTTATTCACCCCTTTTCAGTTTCGGAGAGTTACATATGGCAAAGGAAGTCCCCACCATCGAGGCTACGCACCGCGATCGCCTCGGCAGCCGCTACTCGAAGCGTCTTCGCGCAGCGGGCCGCCTCCCAGCGGTCATTTACGGTCACGGCTCGGAGCCGCTTTCGGTGCACGTCGATGAGAAGATCGCCGTCGGCGCCCTGAAGCGCGGCCTGCACGTGATGAACCTCACCATCGGCGGCACGACCGAAACCTGCCTCGTCAAGGACCTGCAGTTCGGTTACCTCGGTGACGACGTCATCCACATGGACCTTGCGCGCGTCAACCTCGACGAAGTCGTGACGGTCACCGTCAGCCTCGAGTTCTTCGGCGCTCCAGAAGCCGCGAAGAAGTCGGGCACCGTCGTCGTCCACGAGCTCGCGGATATCCAAGTCCGTTGCAAGGTGCGCGACATCCCTGAGCACGTCCGCGTCGACATGACGACGATGACGGGCGAAACCTTCACCGCAGGCGACCTCAAGTTTGCTGCGGGCACCGAACTCGCGACCGACCCACACGCGGTCATCGTGCGCGTTCAGACGGTCAAGGAAGAAGCCGCTGCTGAAGCCGCGACCCCAGGCGCAGCAGCCGCTGCTCCAGCCGCTGCCGCTGCTG
>JAIYCA010000132.1 GCA_027488265.1 Planctomycetaceae bacterium | reverse complement strand
TTCTCGACCTTCAAATCGTCGACCTTCAAATCGTCGACCTTCAAATCGTCGACTTTGAAATCGTCGACCTGCGCTTTCCGACGAGCGAGGAAGCACATGGCTCAGACGCCGTGCACGTCGATCCTGACTACTCCGCCGCGTACGTCGTCCTTCGCACCGATGCGACCAACGCGATCGCGCGTGAAGGTCACGGACTCACGTTCACGATCGGCCGCGGCAACGAGATCGTCTGCCAAGCGATTCGTTCGATGATGCCGTTTGTGGTTGGAAAGTCGCTCACCGAGATTCGCGCCGATCGCCGCGCGTTTTGGCGCTCGCTCGCGCAAGACTCGCAGTTCCGCTGGCTCGGCCCTGAAAAGGGCGTGATGGCACTCGCGGTTGCCGCGATCGTCAATGCCGTGTGGGATCTCGAAGCACGCGCAGCAGGTAAGCCACTCTGGCGCTTGCTCGCCGACATGCCCGCCGAAGAACTCGTCGCCGCGATCGACTTTCACGGCATTCGTGATGCTGTGGATGAAGCCGCGTGCCTTGCGATGTTGCGTGCGAATGACGCAACGCGCGCCGAACGCATCGCGCGCGTTGAACGCGAAGGCTTCCCCGCGTACACGACGAGTTGCGGTTGGATCGGCTACTCGGACGACACCGTACGCGCGCGTTGCCGCGAAGGTATTCGCGACGGGTTCACGCACTTCAAGATGAAGATCGGTCAATCAATCGAGGACGATGTGCGTCGCGCGCGCATCATTCGCGAGGAGATTGGCCCAGATCGCGTGCTGATGGTCGATGCGAACCAACGCTTCGATGTCGCGCAGGCGATTGACTGGATCAAGCCGCTTGCACCGTTCAACATTTGGTGGTTTGAAGAGCCGATTTCGCCAGACGACATCCTCGGTCACGCTGAGATTGCGCGCGCGATTCAACCGATTCGCGTGGCGACCGGCGAACAATGCCAGAATCGCGTGATGTTCAAGCAGTTTCTCGCGTCGGGCGGCATGCAGATTTGTCAGCTCGATTCATGCCGCGTCGGCGGCGTGAACGACAATCTCGCGATCATGGCGCTCGCGCGGCGCTTCGGCGTACCCGTCTGTCCGCATGCAGGCGGCGTTGGGCTCTGCGAGTTTGTCGCACACTTGATTCTCGTCGACTACATCCGTTTCAACCCAACGATGGATGGCCGTGTGTGCGAATTCGTTGATCACCTGCACGAGCATTTCGTGGATCCGTGCATCGTGAAGGGCGGTCGCTATCTCGCCCCGCAATTGCCTGGATATTCAGGCGAAGTGAAGCGCCCATCGATCGATGCGTTCCGCTTCCCCGATGGACCAGAGTGGATCAAGCGCGCAGGAACGCGCACAGCAAAGGGAGTTGCGCGATGACGAGCGGATCGAACCATCACACGGGATTACACGCTGGGCGCCTCGCAGGAAAGCGTGCGTTCGTCACGGCAGCGGCTGCGGGCATTGGGCGCGCGAGCGCGCTCGCCTTCGCGCGTGAAGGCGCGACCGTGATCGCGACCGACATCGACGAGAGCGGCTTAGCAACGCTCGCCGCCGAACACGCATCCATTCGCGTCGCACGACTTGATGTGCGCGATTTCGCCGCAGTGCGCGCCGCAGCAGCCGATGCGGGCGCCGTCGATGTCTTACTCAACGCGGCAGGATTCGTGCATCAAGGCAGCGTGCTCGAGTGCGATGAGAAGTCGTGGGATTTCTCGTTCGATCTCAATGTGAAGAGCGTCTATCGCATGCTGCATGCGTTTTTGCCGGGCATGATGGAACGGAAGCGCGGCAGCATCGTGTCGATCGCGAGCGTTGCGTCGAGTATTCGCGGTGTTCCGAATCGCGCGGCCTACAGCGCAACGAAGGCAGCGCTCATCGGACTCACGAAGGCTGTCGCCGCCGACACCGTCGCGCATGGCATTCGCGTGAATGCAATTTGCCCAGGCACCGTGGAAACGCCAAGTTTGCAAGGCCGCATCAATCAGAATGCAGATCCTGCAGCGGCGCGCGCAGCGTTCATCGCGCGGCAACCGATGGGCCGCCTCGGCACCGCCGAAGAAATCGCGTTGCTCGCCGTGTATCTCGCAAGCGACGAGTCGAGCTACACGACAGGCGCGATTCATGTGATCGACGGCGGCTGGACGGCGTGAGTGCGTAGGCGCGCTCTGGCTAGCCAACGAAAGGCGATGAACCGACGCGATACACCCGCCGCGCGTTTTCGCTGAAAATCGCGGCCTGTTCGTCGCGCGTGAGTTCACCACCGAGTTTCGCGCACACGTCGATCCAGTCGGTCAGGCGTGCATTTGAAAAGCAAACGGGCCAATTCGAGCCCCAGATCATGCGCGATGGACCGAAACACGTGAGGCACCATTCGAACCACGGGCGCACTTCATCCGCTGTCAGTGCGCGCCCGGCGTTCTCAAACATCGCCGACCACTTCACAGCGATGTGAGCATGCCGTGCGACGCGTGCGAGAAGCCGCTGCCACTCGACACACTCGGCGCTCGCCCAACCCGCGCGCATCGGCGGATTGCCGAGGTGGTCGAGGACGAAGCTCGCGCCGTGCACGCGCTCGAGCACGCCCTCAAGAACTGCGAGATCCGTCCAACGAATGCAGAAGTCGAACGCGAGACGATGACTTCCGAGT
>JAIYCA010000451.1 GCA_027488265.1 Planctomycetaceae bacterium | reverse complement strand
GGACGACGGCACTTGGTGCTGGAAACACGACGGCGATGGGTTACAGCAACCCTCCCGCGGCGAACGAGATCCCAAGCACCGGCATCAACCAAGCCAACACCTTCGGTGCGGCTGAGCAAGTGTGGGACGACTGGCAAGCCCCAGGCTCGTGGTGGATTGACAACCACGGCACGGTGCATCGCGTGCTGAACGGCCGCACCAACATCCAGCAGGGGCCCGTCCGACTCGCGCGTCCCGTGCCGATTCTTCCGCGTTCGCCCGTCAACGGCTACCCGCCGACGGCATCGGGCAACGGACCGAATTCGGCGATCAGCGCGATTTGGTTCATCCCGCGTCGCGATGCGCGCGGCAACGTCATCACGCCCGTCTTCGCGGCGGTGGAGGAACTCTGATGTCACGCGTTCACTCCAACTCGCGCTCGAATGCAGGCGCGTCGCATTTCGCCCGCGCGTTCACGCTGACCGAACTCCTCGTGGCCGTCGGCGTCCTCGTCGTCGTCATCGTGGCGGCAGCGCGCATCTTCTCGGCGTCGAGCCGCGTCTCGGGCATTTCGCAGGCGTCTGCTGATCTCTTGCAGACCGCGGCCGCGATTGAAGCGCAAGTACGCGCCGACTTCGCGAATCTCCCGAAGAACGGCTTCATGGTCATTCAGCAGGTTGAGGTCAATCCGGCCAACAACCCGCAGACGCTCGAGCCAGGCCTTGGCCCCGTCGAGATTCGCGCCGACCAAGTTGCGTTCTTCGCGCGTGGTGTCCGCGCAACTACGCGGTACACGGGTTCGCAAGAATCGTCGGTTGTGAGCGTTGATCCACTCGTCGTGAGTTCGTGGACGCCTGAGTCGGCGGTCGCCCGCATCTATTACGGTCACGGCGTTACGGCGCCGACGGTGCCGGTCGGTTTCGACCCGACGGTCTTCGGTTCGCCGTTTCCAGGCGAACCAAATCACGAAGGCGCGCCGCTCGTGCCATGGCAGGGCGGTCGTGTCGAGACCGTCCGCTGGGACGTTTCAAACGGCTTCGGACCGCCAGCGCGCATGCCGCTCACGCGCCCAAGCAATTGGCCGCTCGCGCGCATTGCGACCTTGCTCGGCACCGATGGTCACACCGCATCCGGTGCAACGACCGCGGGCTTTGGCGCAACGTCGGTGAACTCCACGCAGCGCTTGTTCACGAGTCTGCAGCCGCAGATCTCGCCGCTCTCGACCGCAGCAGCGCCAGCAAACTTGGTTGACCCGCTTTGGACCTCATCCCGCGTCGATGTCGTCAAGTGGCAGATGGACGACCTCTTCTCGCAGATGGCGTACCAGTACCGCTCGAACGGCACGCTGAACCGCGCACTCGCGTTCAACTACGACACGGCGCCATCGTCCCCGTGGGCTGGCCCTTCGACACGGCTCCGCATGATTCAAACGCTCTCGCCATGGGCAACCCCAGCGACGGCGACGAACCCCATCAATGGTTCCAACTTCCTCTTCGTCGGTTACCCGCGCGTTGAGAAGGCGGCACTCGGCCCCGCGAAGGCCGAGCAAATGCTCACGGCTCCCGTCCTCGCACCGAACTGCTCGAGCTTCAAAGTCGAGTGGACCTGGGACGACGGCGTTGGCCGCACATGGCGCGGGCCTGGTGCTTCCGGCACCGCGACCGGCAGAGAGGAACTCGGCATGTTTGTCCCGCGTGGCGCGACGCAGCCGTGGTTTGGTTTGAATGATCCGATTCTCGGTATGGCCGCAAGCCAAGTTCGCCCTGTGTCCAACATGGCGAATTTCTGGCAGAGCGGTGCGTACGACCTGCAGCGCGGTTCGGTCGGCGCACCGCTGGTCGTTGATCCCGACGACTTCGCGGTTGTCTGCCCAGTTGAAGGCGCGATCAACAACGCTGAAGGCGCCCCGATTTGGCGTACGAGTTCGTTGCAGGGTTCGAAGCGCGTCTACCACGCGGTCTTCGGATTCAACCAAGAGAACCCAGGCGAGATCAATCCATTCGCATTCGGACGCGGGCCGTACACGCCGCTCCCGAGCGCGCTGCGTATCACCTTGCGCCTCCACGATCCGCTTGGCCGTATCGAAGGTGGACGCGATTACCAATTCATCGTCGAACTTCCCAAGCGCTGAGCGCGTGCGTTTTCCGCGAACGATTCCTCCGCGAAGGGGTGACCTTTCATGACCAACGAGACACCACGCATGCACGCAAACACAACGGCCTCTCACGCGCGACGTGGCAACACGATCGTGCTTGTGACGGCGATCCTCGTGCTGCTCGTCATCATTGCAACCGCCTTCGTGAGCCGCACGCGCGCGGTCCGCGACATTTCCGCAGCACAGCAGAGCTCCGCTGGTCGTGACGGGCGCGCGGAGTCGATCGGCGTGTCGGTCGCGAGCGAAATCGCAGGTGCGCTGTTCGCAAAGCCCATCAACACCTCCGACCCATTCGCGAAGACCGACACGTCGGTGACGCCAAACGTGGTTGTTGGAAGTTCGTCGTGGCCGCGCTTGGGTGCGCCGCTTGATGCCGAGCGGTACTCGATCGACCGTGACGCGTTGCCGCTCGCCAGCGCCACGAATCCGATCGCGGGCGATGGTTTCCCCGACTTTGGCTACAACATCGCGCCGTACGAGACGAAAGCCTGGACGAACTGGCCCGACTTCTTTGGTCCAAACAGTCCATGGCCTGCCGGCCCCGGTTCGCCGCAAGGCGCGTTGACGCTGGCAGCGAACGTGCCAATCGGTGACTCGAATCCTTACGGCAATCCAGGCATGGGCGATTCGCGCTGGCTGCGTTCGACCGAGCCCGAGCGCGTGGGTGTCGATACCACAGGCGACGGCGTTCCCGACGCCTTCGATTTCTCGCACTGGGCGCACTTGTCGTGGCTTCCGAACGCGAACAACGGTTGGCGCGTGGTTTCGGATATCGCAAATATTCGTGATTCCGGCGGCGCGGTGATCGACAGCATGAATGAGGGCAGCATTGCTGAACCGCTTGCGGTGGCCATCCCTTACGAACAGTGGCTACCCCAGGTCTTTCCAAGTTGGACGTTGGCTCAGATCACGCAGCCGGCAGGAACTGCTGGATCCTTCCGATCAAAGAGGGATATCTGGTTCGCTCCGTACAACCCGACAGGTGCACCAAACTATTCAACGGCCTACCGCAACCCGAATCTTGCGCTTCCCAACTTCTTCAACCTCAGCGCACTTGGGAAGCCAACCGACGAGTTCAAGCCGGAGACGGCACGCAACGTCGTTTCGCGTACGTTCACCGATACCGACGGCGACGGATTCACCGACAGTTTCTGGTTCCTCGCGCCGACGCCAGTTGATCGCGGTATCCGCACGATCGTTGGC
>JAIYCA010000119.1 GCA_027488265.1 Planctomycetaceae bacterium | reverse complement strand
CGCGCCGGTCCACCAACGGAGGAAGCACCGCTGCTGCGGCGCGACGAGCCAGATTCTGTGTCGGAGGAAGCGACGTCGGTTTCACTCGCTTCGTCGCCGCCACTTTCTGTCGCAACTTGTTCGTTGCGCGTCGTTGAGGCAGGCGCGTCTTCGCGTGTGGTTGTCGAGGTACTCGCAGGCGACGATCCGCCGCCCGCTTCCTCGTCTTCGCCCGGCTTTCCGTACTTGCGCTGCGCCAACGTAGTCTTGGCCCAGTCGCGCGTTTCGGGGTACTGACTCGCCAACGTTGGGCGCACGATGGGCGCTTCGATGTCGAACTTCAGAATGCCGCGACCATCGCCTGCGTCGAAGCGTGGGCGCGACTTCTCAAAGACACCAGACGCATCCATGTTCGAGGCCATCTCGGTGACGAGATTCTCAGCATAGATGTCGCTCTTTGCCTTCGAGACGCCACGAATGGAAATGCCTTGTGTCCCCGAGAGCTGAATCGATTCAATCTCGATTCCGTCCGGGGTGCAGCAGGCGAGATCGCCCAAGAGTTTCGTGACAGGGAGCGTGCGCTTGCCAAGTTCGCGGTAGTGCGAAATCCGCTGGTCAATCGCCTTCTGACTGCGCTCAAACACCGCAGGCTCTTCAGGCATCTTCCATTGGATGATCGCAGAGCGCATCCAAGCGAATGCAATCGGCGCGATGCCGATGATGAGGAACCCAGCGACGCACGCGCGGAGTGCGCGAGCAGGATCGGAGTAGCGCTTGACAAGGAGTTCAAGGCGCGATGTCTTCACGCCCTCCTCGACACGCTTCAAGCGTGCGAGTTCGGCCAGCGGTCCAGTCGCGATGACCGTCGCGCCGAGAAGAATCGCCCAATCGTTCCACCAGTTTCCTTGGGTGTCGGCCGCGACGACCTGAACAGTCAGCCGCGAGCGCAGCTGGGCGACGGCCTCGCGCGAAAGCATCGCGGTGAGATTGCCGTTCTGAGTGGTCGTCGCCTCGGTGGCCGCAACCATGGCGGCAATGCGCGAAGGTTCGACGCCCGCGTTGAGCACGGTTTCCGCAATTGCTTGGCGAACGCCGTTCGCCCAATCAGCGGGGTCGTCCGAGTTTGCCGTTTCTCGCGCGGCACGGAGGGACAGGCCCTTCCGGCCTTCCATGGCGATCGCGATCGAGCCGCTGTCGCGATCCGCGAAGACCGCAGGGGTATCGCCCGAAGCGAGGGGGATCAGCGCCGCAACTTCGGGGACAAAACGAATGACCTTCTCTTGCCGCGCGGAGTATCCAAAGTCTTCGTAGCCAGCCGCGGGGATCGGCCAGGCGACGATGATGCCCTGTCGGTCGGCTTCGCCAGTATCCGGCAGGATGCCAAGCCCCATGCGGCCCGCGGGGATCGCGCCGAGGAACATACCCTCTGCCTGAAGTCGCATTGCAGCAAGCATTTGCGACTGAACAGCGTTCGGAAGGGTCGTCTGACGCACGATGGTGGACGACGCCGGAAGCAACATGCGGACATCGCCGCAGCGGCTTGATTCCGACCACGACAGCAGTGCGCTGACGGGGTCGCTTCCATCGAATTCGCGTGCGTCGAGCACGGTGGAGCGCTCGCCCTTCCGGACGAGAAGTGCGCGAACCCGATCTGCACGTCGTTCGGCGACAACCAGAAGTTGGTCGTCGTAGGTTGTCGGCGTGGTGGGCTTCACTGCTCTCGGTACTCCAGAATGCGCGCGGGAAGGGTCGAACGATCAAGTACGGCCGTGATTTCAACCTCAAGTCCGGTTGTCGCAGAACGCCCACGACTTGTCACGGTGAACACGTAGCTCTGTGTATCGGCCATCGGCGCCAAGGCGGCGAGTGCTTGAGGCGTGATCCTACTTGAATCTCGAAGGTCCGAGATTGCGAGCAGTCCAGAACTCGATGCGCTCCGCTGGGCGATGATCGCGTCAGCGCTGATCGGATCATCGGGCAGCATCGCTCGAAGAATCGCTGGAGAAACCGTGTTCAGGTTGACCTTCCCAATGATCGGCGCCGTGCCATCGTCCAACGTCGCCTCTTGGTAGATCTTGCGCAGTTGTTGCTGATCGAGGCTTTGGATCCGATTCTGCCCGCCCGCAGCCTGGCCCCCGCGCATCCCGGAAGAACTTCGACCGCTCTGTCGACCGCCGGTCTGTCCACCAGTTTGTCCGCCCGACTGTCCAGCGGAACCGCCAGTGGGATTTCGGCCATTCTGAGGGCCCGCAGTCGCGAGCGTGTTGAGATCCTGCGTGAGCAGCATTTCGAGTTTGGCATCCGAGCGCTTCGCAAATGTCGCGAGTGACGCGGCCTGCTGCGCGTTGACGCCGAGGCGCTCCTGCATTTCTTCGGGAGTCGCCTCCTTCAGATTGAGCCGTTCGCTGCCTGAGGAGGAAAGCAGGCTTCCCGCGCTTCGTGCGGTCAGTGCGCCGCTCCAGCCTGCATCAAGCAGTCCGTCGCCATCGTCGTTTGGCTCACTGAGCCCACCATCGTTCTCGTTTGGGTCGAGGCGACCGTTGAGATTCGCATCCTCGCCTCGGACCGAAGAGGGGAATGCGCCAGCAACGAGTTCGAGCTCCGCGATCGTTCGGAAGGGAGCGTTGCGAGGCTCGTAGCCAACGTCGCGATTGACGTAGTAGTCGTACTCGGCGCCCATCATGCCCGCGTTGTCGTCGCTATCGCGCCAGTCGACGATGGCGTCCGCAACGTCGAGGCTCATGCCGCTCAACTCAAGAAGCGTTGCTTTGGTCGCGTTGTTGACGTTGATCTTCGCGTGTTCATCTTGCGGGCCGCGGATTTCAACACCGTCTTCGACGTGCCGAATCTCCCAACTCCCCGAGGCGAGCTCGCCGTCTGCAACGAGTTCGAGATCTTTGAACAACTGACGGGCATCCGTCGGATCAGGCTCTTCCGTGTGGTACTCCAGCACGGCGAGGGTTTCTTCGATACCTGCACGAGCGGCCCATCGTGCTTCCACCTTCGCGATCGCCTCGCGACCCATCGTGGCTGCGCGGAAGCCCAAGACTTGCGCCGCACCAACGATGACTGCCGCAATCGCCACGGCCCAAATCACCAACACGATCACTGAGCCACGTCGCGCGAGCATTGAGCCACGCCGCGTGAGCAAAGCTGCCGTCTGAGCGCGTGAACGAACGTTGCTCACCTGCGGTTCCCCCGCGAGGAGCCCATCATTCCGCCGTTGCCGCGTCCGCCGCCGTTTGGACGGTTTCCAGAGATACCGCCTGGTCGACCCGAGCCGGGACGTGGCCCACCGAGTTCGTTTCCACCTGGTCGGCCACCACCTGATCCACCGTTGCCGCCAGGTCGGCCACCGCCGCCCGGTCGGCCGCCGCCGCCGTTCTCGCCAAACTCGCCGCCGCCGCCACCACCTCCGCCCGCGGTGTCTCCACCGCCGCCGCCAGCACCTCCGGGTGTTTCGCCCTCGTCGGTGGAAGGATTGGTGCCATCGTCCATGACATCCTCCTCTTCCTCTGGTGGAGGAGGGGGCGGAACGATGCGATCGATCGGAACCTGCGTACGAAGAACGGCGAGCGCCTTGCCGGGCTCACTCACTTCGCCGCCAGGCATATCGCCGGTCGCGGTCACGGTGATTCGGAGCGCCCATGGCAAACCGAGTTCGTCTGAATCCCAATCGGGATACCACGCCTCGCCGTCAT
>JAIYCA010000228.1 GCA_027488265.1 Planctomycetaceae bacterium | reverse complement strand
TCTCGCGCGATGCGGAGCCGATTCGATTTTCGTTGATTCAACTTGGGATGACCGGCATGGGGAGTCTCGCCACGATGTTCGCGCACGAAGGCGTTGCACTCGCTGCGATTGAAGCTGCCAAGTGGCCGCTTCTTTATGCCGCGGTTTTGCCAGTCGCCACGGCATTCACGCTGCAAGTCATCGCGCAGCGACACGCGCCGCCGACGCATACTGCGCTCATTCTGTCGCTTGAGAGTGTGTTCGGCATGATCGCGGGCATCGCGTATCTCGGCGAACGTCCGACAACGCAACAGTACATCGGCGCAGGGCTGATGCTCGCGGGCGTGGTTGTGTCGCAGTGGCCGCAGAAGGGCTCACGAAATGGATCGCAAGATGGATCGCAAGATGGATCGCAAGGTGGATCGCAAGGTGGATCGCAAGACGACCTTCACGGTGACCGCAACCACTCGATCTCTGCCGAAAGTGCGCGCGAGATTGCCGCGGACCCGCAGCCGAGATGACGCGGAAACCTCACTGCGCGCGCGAACGAAGCACAACCGCGCCTGACGTTGTTTCGATGCGTGATTCACCCGCGGCCGCGCCGTATTCGGCAGTCACGCTGTGATCGCCAATTTCAGGCGTACGCACCTTCTTTGCAGGATCATCGAGCGTGATCGCGCCAGAGATGGTCGTCACGCGCACCATGCCGTCGAAATGCGCAGACAATTCAAAGTCGACCGTACCGGCCTTGGACTCGATCTCAAACGGATGATCGTTTCCGTCGGCGAGTGAAACGCGGATCGCGCCGTTCGCCGTCGTCGCGCGGACACCATCCGTTGCGAGCGCGATCTCAATCGGACCATTCTGCGCAGTCGCCTCGATGCCACCCGTGTGCTGCGCAATTTTGATCGATCCATTTTTCGTGATGGCACGCAGTGCGCCCGATGTTCCACGCACCAGAATCGTGCCGTTCGTGCTCTTCACCATCGAATCGCCAGTGCCAGGCGTACGGATGATGAGTTTCACGCGATCGCGCGGCATCGACTTGCCTGGGAAAACGGGTTGAAAGACCAGCGTGCCGTCTGCTGAGCGTGTCGCGAAGAGCCGCGTGTTTTTCTCGCGACGTTCTACGTCATCTGTATCCGCGCCATCGACGACGAACTCCGCGACCGCCGTCGTCTCATCAAGCTTCGAATCCACGACAAGCTCCAATTCGCCGTTCGTGATCTCCGCGAGGATGCGTTCACGCACAGGTTCGCCTGCTTTGTGCGACTCAGGCAACGCAAACTCTGCCTCGCGATGCACCGTTGCCGTCTTCACACCGTCGTCCTGACGCGTCGGAGACATGAGGGGATCAAGCGACGCATGCGCGGCGACAGGAACCGCCGCTCCCAAAATCGTTCCAAGAACCGCGCACGTGAGGTTACGAAGAGGCTTTTGCATAGGGGTTGTCATGTTATGGACGCGCTCTGAGGGGTGTTTGGGCATTCTCGACCCATCTTTTTGGTGTTATCGCGCACCGCAAACTTCCTGCGGGAGGACATCTCCCTTGCGCCGAAAGAATGCTTGCCAACGCAAGGTGCAGCGGCAAACGCTTGGAGGATCCGAGCAACAGGCTCAAAAGCGACGCGCGTGTGGATGCGTGCGCCGCACATGAAGAACTCCTCTCGCCATGACTTCCTTCGCTCCGAATTCGACTCCAAACTTCGACCGCGTCCTCGAGCAACTCTTCACGACCCTCGTCTCTGGTGACCGTCGCGGCACGCGCGAAATCGTCGACGCGGTCTACGCAGCGGGCATGCCTGCGGAAACGATCGCAAAGGACATTTACTGGCCGATCCTCGAGTCGATCGCCGCGATGTACCGCAAGGACCAGATCACCACGCTTTCGCATCACTACGCAACGCGCCTTCTCCGCTCGCTCGTTGATCAGGCGCAGGCACGATTCGAAATGAAGGCTCCGCGTGGTCGCCGCATCTCGATGTTCTGCGGGCCGAACGAAACGGAAGAACTCGCCGGCCAACTCGTGGCGGACCTTCTTGAAGCAGACGGCTACGACATCACCTTCGCTGGTGGCGGCGTTGCGAACGACGAAATCCGCGAAGAACTCGGCCAGCGCGAGTCGGACACGCTCCTTGTCTTCGCGTCGAGCGCGAAAGATGCACCGTTCATTCGCGAACTCATCGATGAAGTGCGTGGAAGCGGCGCGTTCGACAACTTGCAGATCGTGGTCGGCGGCGGCGTCTTCAACCGTGCACCGGGCCTCGCAGAAGAAATCGGCGCCGATGTGTCGGCGAACTCGCCACGCGAGTTGCTCGAGAAGCTTGTCAGCGAATCGACCGCTCGCAACGAACGCTGGGTGAAGACGACGCGCCGCACGCGCAGCGCGGCGTAAGTACGCGCGCTTCGCGCTAGAACGCGGCCGTTTCGATCAGCGCGGTTGCGCTGCTCGCAGCAGACCACCATCCTCACAACAACCCTCCTCCAAGCCGCCCGCGTCCCGGGCGGTTTGTTTTTTGCTTCTTCTGAAAGATCGCTTTCCGGTGCGCGGATGACTTCCGGAGCCACTCGTCCGGCCTCCCACGCACAAATCTCCTGAGAGGAGCAACGTCATGAAACTCGGCAACACCCGCAACCTCACCCTCGCCCTTCTCGCCTCGAGATGAACCACACGGGCGGCGGCAACGGCATCTCGAGTGTGAAGTTCGGCGGCGTGGGCTCGGTCATCGGATTCGACCGTACGAATCCGAATCCGGGCACTGCGGGTTCGAGCACCGGTCGTGATGTGACCTTTCGTCCCTCGGTCGGTGCATGGACGCTGCGCGCGTCCTACAGCCAACCGCTTGGTCTCGGCATGACGCCACCTGTTGGCGACGTCTACGGATACCTCGCGCTGGGCTTCTCCTCATGCTTCGACGTTGGTGACTTCTGCCACATCGAACTCGATCTCGACAAGGCGAACTGAGTCGCCAGCGACGACATCGAGAAGCCGTCGCGACAACATCAACTCGACAACATCAACTCGACGACATCAAATCTTCGCCCGCGCCGGAACTCAAGCTTCCACTTGAGTTCCGGCGCGGTTTTCTTCTGCGCAGCAAACGCTGTCCTCTGAAATCTGCGCAACCTCCCTGAGGGTTCGTGCGCGTCACCCGTTGCCCCGGTGCGGTCGAGTCACCCGCGTTTGTCGTGACTGGTTCAACCATCGCAGCCCTCGCAGGATCGCGCTCTCGCATCTCGATCACAATCCCATCGCCCGATCAGATGCGGCTACTCATCACGCAAACTCGTACGCCTGGTGGCATCCGTCGTGATGAACTCGGAAGATTCGCGCAGAAAGTCGTCCTCGATCGACGCCATCCAAATCCTGGCACTGAGCTCTCCGGCACAGGCCGCGAGTCGCTGTACGTTGAGTTCGACACCGACGGAGGAGAGTGATCGCAAGACTGCGCGAAATCCAACATCAACCGCCACTTCGACCTGTGCACGCCAATGATGCGTGTGCGGGGCGCGCTCATTTCGATCCGTCAGAAGCCCATGGCGACACCCGACGGATCAATGCCACGTCGTTCCGCAAACGCTACCTTTCCACGTATGCCAACCGACGCATTCCCCGAGATCGACATCGTTCCCTTCGTCGACCGCAGTTCGAAAGAGCCACTCGGCTTCCGCCATTACCGCCCCGATGAAATCGTCGAAGGAAAGTCGATGCGCGATTCCTTGCGCTTCGCCTCCTGCTACTGGCACACGATGCGCAACGGTCTCGCCGATCCATTCGGTGCACCGACCGCGCAGATGCCGTGGGATGACGGCAGCGACAACGTCGACAACTGTCTTCGTCGCGCCGATGCATTCTTCGAATTCCTGCGGAAATGCCGCATCGATTTCTACTGCTTCCACGATCGCGACATCGCACCCGAGCGCTCGACGCTCGCGGAATCGAACGCTGATCTCGACCGCGTTGTCGATCACTTCGCAGCACTCTCGCAAGCAACAGGTAAGAAGCTGCTCTGGGGCACCGCGTGTTTGTTCGCGCATCCGCGATATGTCTCGGGTGCTGCAACAAGTCCACGACGCGAGGGCTTCACGCACGCTGCCGCGCAGGTCAAGAAAGCGATTGAAGTGACGCATCGACTCGGCGGCGATGGATACGTTTTCTGGGGCGGCCGCGAGGGTTACACGACGCTGCTCAACACCGACATGAAGCGCGAGCGCGAGCATTTGGCGCATTTCCTGCACATGGCCGTCGAGTTCAAGCGTTCGATTGGCTTCAAAGGACAGTTCTTCATCGAGCCGAAGCCACGCGAGCCAAGTGTGCACCAGTACGACTCTGACACCGCGGCGTGCCTCGCGTTCTTGCGCGAATTCGGCCTCTTGCCGCACTTCAAACTCAACATCGAAACGAACCACGCGACGCTCGCGGGACACTCGGTCGAACATGAACTCGCGGCGTGCCGCGCGGCGGGCGTGCTCGGTTCGGTCGATGCAAACTCGGGCACCGATCATTGCGGATGGGACACCGACGAGTTCCCAACCGATCCACGCCTCACAACGAAGATGATGCTTGAGATTCTCGCCGCAGGCGGGTTCACGCAAGGTGGTCTGAACTTCGATGCGAAGCGTCGACGCGAGAGTTTCGAGCCGCGCGACCTTTTCTACGCGCACGTCGCTGGCATGGACGCGTTTGCGCGTGGACTCAAGGCGGCTGCGGCGATTCGCGCTGATGGGCGTATCGCGGAGTTCGTGCGCCAGCGCTACGCGAGTTGGAACTCGGAACTTGGTCGACGCATCGAGTCGGGCGACGCCACGCTCGAAGAACTCGAGAAGATTGCGCTCCATCGCATCGAGTGGCCGCTTGAAAGCGGTCGACAAGAGATGCTCGAACACATCTTGCACGAGCTCATCTGAGATTCGTCGCCGCGAAAAAGAACACAGCGCGCCGCTCATGGTCACGAGTGGCGCGCTGTGCTTTTTGACGCGATGTTCGTTCGCTCAGTTCACGCGATCGGTATCGATCTTGAAGCTGAGGTAGTCGCCGTACTTGAAGCAATCCGAGAAGCGAATGTGAAGCGACGCGAAGAGGTCCTTGCGCGGGATCGCGGGGCAGATCGCGATTTCATCGGTGAGATGCGCGTAGACAATCCACGCGCCGCTCATCGAGACCGGTACAAAGTCTTGCCCCGAAAGCGAACCAGCGGTGCCTGGATTCGGTGCGGTGCGATCGAAGCCCATCTTCGTGTTCGGGCTACCCATGATGCGGACCGAGATCACGTCGTCGCCCGGGGTATGCACGATGAGCTTGTAGTTGGTCGTGGTGCCGCTCGCAACGACGCCGTAGACCGCAGCGTTTGCACCGATCGCTTGGACGGCTGTCGCGCTCGTCGTCGTAAAGGTGAGGTACTCGGTGTAGCCGGAGCAATAGTCGATCTCGACCCAGTTGGTCGCGATGACCGCGGCGTTGGTGGCTTGCGAAACACCAGTCGTGCAGCGAAGCAGGCCTGCGGAGGCGGTGAGACCACCGAAGACGGCGGCTGACGCGACGGTGGAGGCAGCGAGGGTGGCAGCGGCGGCGAGGATCGAAGTGAGATTGCGCATGGGAAGTCCTTTCGGGGTCGAAACCCGGATTCAAGTTTGGGAGCCGCGGACGGGTGCGGCTTCGAAAGGAGTCCGCTGAGCGAGGGCGCTTCTCTCAGAACGGTGGCGAAAGTGGTGAAAAAAGGCGGCGCATCTTTACCCGTGCGAACGCCGCTCACATCGCCTTTGCGACGACCACGCACCCGCCGAAACCGCCACCCGTCATGCGTGCGCCGAGGGCTCCACGCGCCATCGCTTGTTCGACCACCCGATCGACCTCAGGCGTCGAAACATCGAAGTCATCGCGAAGCGAAGCGTGACTCTCTTGCAGGAGTTGGCCGAAGCGAACGAGATCCCCGCGACGCAACGCGTCCACCGCCGCGCGCACACGCGCCACTTCGGTCACAACATGCCGCGCTCTGCGCGCGAGTTGCGCAGGAAGGCTCGCGACCTCTCTTTCGCTCGCGCAGGCGAGTTCTTCGACAGGCCGCGATAGGCGCTCTGCCGCTTCAAAGACATCTCGCCGACGCGCGGCGTAACCGCCATCACGAAGCGCGTGACGGACTCCGGAATCGATCACTTCAATGCGAAGCGTTTCGGGGAGTGCAACCACTTCATGCTGCTGACGCGCACAATCGAGCAAGATCGCGTCGTGTCGCGCGGCGTTGGGATCCGCGTGCGCCACGCACCACTGATCCATGATGCCGCACGGCACACCTGCATGCACATGCTCGGCGCGCTGCGCAAGGAGCGCGAGTTCCGCGGGCGACATCGCTCGACCGACGAGCGTGAGCACCGCGCGCGCGACCGCGATCTCAAGGGCGGCACTCGAGGAGAGCCCCGCGCCGACAGGCACGTCACTCGCAACCGCAATCGCGATCGGCGGCACGTTGATTCCGCCCGCACGAAGTTCGGCAACGACACCACGCGCGTAACGCTCCCACGAGGGATCGCCGACAAACTCGCTCGTGCAGCAATCGTTGCTTCCACGCACGGCAGCGACGGCCACCGATGTCGTTTCAGGCGTCGCGATCGGCAACACCACACCGCCGGCGTAATCGACGTGATCACCGATGAGATTGACACGACCATTCGCGCGCCCAATCACGATCGCATCTCGACACGTGATCGCATTTTCAAACGCACGCACAAGCGCCTCGCGGGCGCGCACGGGTTGGAAGT
The DNA here is from genome assembly GCA_027488265.1 of Planctomycetaceae bacterium. Lineage (GTDB taxonomy): Bacteria > Planctomycetota > Phycisphaerae > Phycisphaerales > SM1A02 > QWPT01. Next base: position 7,567 of record JAIYCA010000228.1, on the reverse strand, counting down.
CGTCTTGCATGCGCGGGTGCACGCGAGCTATCACGCGAGTTTTTACTTGGTTCCGAGCCAAACGCCCTTCAGCAGTTCACGCTGTGCGTCGTGTTCGGCGTTCCCCATGATGGCGGCGAGACCTTCTTCAACCAGCGCACGATCACCCGTTTGATGACCGATGTACGCGAGCACAAGGCCGTAGCCAGGTGCATCGTCGCCGCGATTGATGCGCTCCCGCATGAGTCGCACCGCATCGCCGAGGCGTTCGCCAGTCGGCAGAAGCTTCGCGTCGTACGTTGCGTCGATCAGTTCAGGATTCGCTGTGAAGAGATTGCGCAGCGTGAGGCCCGCGGAGAGATAGAGACCAGCACCCAACTGGGCATGCGCGACACCGACTTCGACGAGTGGATTGTCTGAAGCGATCGTCTGCGCCTGTTGGAAGCGTCGTTCTGCTTGGAAGTACTCGCCTGCACGAAGGGCGTCTTCACCCTGACGAACGAGCTCGTCAACGCGACGCTTCTCGTCGGTGCCCAACTGCGAGAATTTGCGTCCGTGCCGCAGAATTTCGGCCATCTCAGGAACGGGAAGCAACTTGCCACGTTCCTCGACGAGCTCCTTCTCGCGATCACCCTCGGTGCCTTCGGGCACCTTCAGATCTTTGCTTGTGCGCGGATCTGTAGTTGGCTTCGTCGTCTCTGGCTTTTCGCTCCCAGGCCGACCTGGAAGTGCACCATCGCCGGTCGTCGGCTTCGTACCGAACTCGCCAATCTGTTCGCGCACCGCTTCGAGTCCGCCACCCTTGGCACCGGTCTTCTCTGCAGCGCGCTTCTCCAAATCTTCGACAAGATCAAAGTACGTCTTCGGCATCATGCGCGCGTTCTGGACGCGGAGACTGTCACCGAGTTGCCTCCCTGCGATCTGCGCATCAATTCGCGTGGCACCGCCAAAATTCGAGCCCATCGACTTCAGATACTCTTCGGCCGTCGTGAGACCCGAACGAACATCTGCGCGCGCGCGCGCTTGTTCATACACGCCAAGACCTGAGCGCACGATTGGGTCGGCGAGGCTTTCCGCCTGCAATCCACGGAGCGGCGACACGATGTATCGAATGGCATCGCCGTTTGCGGCTTCTCCCTTTGCGATCACGCGATCTTCGCCGAGATCCCAGTTCATTCGGCCGAACGCCATCTGTGCGTTGGCGCGATCGAGGCGCACGCGGCTGTCGGGCAAACGACCCGCGTTCAATTGATCGGTCAAACTCAGGGGCGTCGACGCGCGACGGAACTCGTACACACCAAGTCCTTGTGCGACTTGGAAACGATCCTTCGCAAGCGTCGAACTGATGAACGCGGGGTTCGACATCGCGCTATCCGCGCGGTAGCGATAGAGCGCATCGGAACCAGTTGACGCACGGAAGTCGGTATCTGCGGTGTAACCCACCGATCCACGGAAGCCGCGACCACCAGGCACGCTGTTCGTGACGACGAGATTGCGCGCGTTGTAGTCAACGGGCGTCGCGGCGTTGTTCGACCCGCCACTTCCGACTTGGTTGTTTCGATCGAGTGCGTTGCCACTGCCCATCGCTCGCCCCGACCCGCCTCCGCGCGACCAATCGAAGGTCTGTCCGCCCATGCCCGACCCATCACCGAGTCGATTGCCGCTGCCGGCAGGCACGTTGTTCACGCCGCCTTGAATGCGCGAACCTTGAAGACCGGAACCTTGTCCGGATGCTTGATTCGCCGTTCCACCAATCCGCTGCGGTTGAATCTGCTGCTGCGCGAGAGCGGTTTCGATCGGACCAACCGCGCAGAGGACAGCGCTCGCGACGGCGAACGCCAACACTCCTGCTGGGAGTTGGCGAGGAGACGCGGAAGCGCGCAGCGTGGGGTTCATGGGAAGTCGGTTCATCGGTCGGTTCCGTCGTTCATTCCGTCGCTTGTTTCGTCGCTTGTTCCGTCGCTTATTCCGTCGCTCGCTTCGCCGCTCTTTCGAGCCACTTCTTTCGCTGTTTCTCTTTTCGTGGCAACTCGTTCGTGCGCGAAGGTTTTCTGGCGGACGACTGGTTCAGACAGGCCCCAGATCCCGATTTCAAGGCTTCGGCAGGACGGCTCCCCAGAAGGCGGAGAGCAACTTTCCAAGTATCGGCTCGGTCTTGCGGAAGGCAAGAGAGTTGGTGCGATGAGGATGGAGTTCGCGGGGCTTTACGAGCCCGTGCTTGGCGGGTCGGTCGCACTTCCGGGCGCGACAAATCCCCCAGCACCCATCCGCGCGAGTGATTCCTCGAGGAGCCGGACGATTTCTTCCGCAAGCGCGGGTGTCGAAGCCTGCACTGCCACAACCACCGCGCCGTTTCGAAAGAAACGAATGGCGTTGGCGAGTTCGGCTGGCTCGCCACCGTTTGACTGCGTAGGGACCGAGAACACCTCGCCCTCGGGCATCGGCCGCGGTCGCCCGTAGGCATCGAAGACGGTGTAACGGTCTTCGTCCCTCAAAAGCAGGATCGACGCATGCTCTTCGCGTGTCGCCCATCGGGCATCCTCGAGCGCAACGCAGTACGCCAGCACGCCCGCGGCGCCCGGAAGCCGTACACGCTCGGGCTCGCTCCAAAGAACGTGCGTGTTCGCGGGCTGCGGGAGCACGATGGGAAGCCCTGTGATGCGGCCGACCTCTTCTTCTGCGGTTCGGCGCGCACTCTCGAGCTTCCCGCGGGCATCTTCCGCGAGTTCGTCGCGCCCGCGCGCGCGGCGCAGCAAGACGACGTCGCTCGCGCCCGAGTGCAAACTTGTGATCACACGCTGCGCGTGACGCGGCTCGATCGCGGTCGCGAGTTCAACCAACGTCGTCCCGCCCGGAAGCTGCTGACGGTTCCCAAGGCGCGGGCCGTAGAGCCCGATGAACACCGAAAAGAGCACCAAGGCCACCGTCGCCGCGATCGCGGGGGCGCTCGTTTGCCGCATCGCGATCAATGATCGGTTCGGCGGCGGCTCGTGAGCCTGCTCGTGAGCCTGCTCGTGAGCCTGCTCGCCGACTGCGCGCGGAGTGCGGGCGGCCGCATCCGACATCCCCACTTCGGGGAGTTCGGGCGACGGCCCGTTCGATGGTCCCCGCATGGGCTCCTGCATGGGCTCCTGCGTGGGCTCCCGCATGGGCTCCTGCGTGGGTTCCTGTGATGAATCACTCACGTCGTGCACGGGCGCATCCTACGGCGACGGAGACGAGCACCGAGCGCCGCGCGCGCAATCTGTACGATCTCGTGATGCCAAGCCGTGCGCCCGCGTACATCACGACCCCCATCTATTACGTGAACGACCGCCCCCACATCGGGAGCGCGTACACGACGACCCTTTGCGATGTCTGGGCGCGCGCCATGCGGCTCGACGGCCGCGACGTCTTCTTCCTCACTGGCACCGATGAGCACGGCGGCAAGGTCGAGAAGAGCGCGAAGGACCGCGGGATCACGCCGCAGGCGCTCGCCGACGAGAACTCCGCCGAGTTCCGCAAACTGCTCGGGCCATTTTGCCTCTCGAACGACGACTTCATCCGCACGACCGAACCGCGCCACGAGTCGCAGGTGAAGTTGTTCGTCGAGCGCCTCCTCAAGTCGGGCGACATCTACCTCGGCGAATTCATCGGTTGGTACGACGAAGGCCAAGAGGAGTACATCACCGAAACGCGCGCAAAGGAACTTGAATACAAGTCGCCGATCTCGGGCCGACCGCTCGTGCGCGCAACCGAGAAGAACTACTACTTCCGGCTCAGCGCGTTTCAGTCGCGGCTCGAAGAGTTCTTCAAAGCAAACCCCGGCTTCGTTCGTCCCGAAGGCCGCTTCAACGAAGTGCTCGGACGCTTGCGCGATGGGCTCCAAGACGTGCCCGTCACCCGCACGAATTTCACGTGGGGTATCCCGATGCCCGGCGCGAGCGAGCACGTGATCTACGTGTGGATTGACGCGCTCTTCAACTATGCAACCGCGCTCGGACTCGGCGAGCCGCAGGGCGCGCTCGCGCAGGAGCGTGCGAAGTACTGGCCGCCCGCGTACCACGTCATCGGCAAGGAGATTCTCTGGTTCCACGCGGTGATTTGGCCTGCGATGTTGATGGCGCTTGATCTCCCGATGCCGAAGTGCGTGTACGCGCACTCATTCTGGATTCGCAACGGACAGAAGATGTCGAAGTCGCTCGGGAACTTCGTCGACCTCGAGACGATCGATGGTTTCTTCGCGAAGTACGGTGTCGATGCGTGGCGTTGGTACATGACGACGCAAGGTCCGATCGGTACGCAAGACGCGGACTTCAGCGACAAGCACTTCCACGAGATTTACACCGCGCATCTCGTCAACACGTTTGCGAACTGCGCGAGCCGCACGAGTTCGATGATCGAGAAGTACTTCGGCGGTGTGATGCCCGCGGCCGAGACGGCGTCGATGCCAATCTCAGCAGCCGCAGGTGCGCCGACGTGGAGCGCGTTCACGGAAGCAACCGCCGCGAAAGTTGCGCGTCATTACGAGGCCTTCGAACTCGCCGAGGCCTCCGACGCCGCGCTCTCGATCGTGCGCGCGGTCGACATCCTCATCAACGAAACAGCTCCGTTCAAACTCGCGAAAGATCCTGCGAATCTGCCGCGCGTTGCGGAGATTCTCGCGGCGTGCGCCGAAGGCGTCCGCGTTGCAGCCGTGTTGCTCACACCGATCATGCCTGGCAAGTGCGCCGAAGTACTCACCGCTTACGGCAGCGCGCTCGATGGCGATCGCGCAAGCAGCGGTCTCGCGGCCGCAGCCCGCTGGGGCGGACTCACGGCGGGTACGAAAATCGCAAAGTGCGCGCCGTTCATGCGCGTCGATGCGCCGGTCGCGTGAGTGCCTAAGTGCAGAAGCGTGCGAGTGCGTGATGCGACGGGCCTGTGATGCAACGCGCTCGCGGCTCTACGAGTTTCCGCAGAGCAAGGTCCATGCACCCGCTGCATCAATCAGCACCGCTGTGGAAGATTTGAGTCTCCCAGCACGATGCTCGTAACGATCGACGACTTCCTGAATCTCTCGGGCGACGAACGCGTCATCCACAGAAATGGAGAGGCACGAGTTCATCCAGTCTCGCACTGGTTCATCCGCGACCCCCGCGGGGAGCGGCCAAAGCCCTCGCGCCGTCTCTGGCGATGTGCCAACAAGCCAAACACTCTGATTCGTGTCGACTGCACACTCGGAGACCGCGAGTTCGATCATCACATCGCTCACTTCGCCTTCGCTGCACGCATCGACGAAGCGCGATGCATGCTCCGCATCGATACGCCAGCGATCTTGTCCCGTGGACGCAAGACATGTGCATGGGAACTCTTCGACGCGCTCCGTCCATGGATCATCGCTGTAAACACGCACGATGCCTTCGCGCTCCTGATCATGCATCGTGGTTGACGTGCGTGTGTCATCAGCCGCCTCGAGTCCCGTCCGCGTGAGCACAATCGACCCATCATCATTGCGTTGAAGATTCGCGCCTCCTCGACGTGCATCAACATTCTTCGGAATGCGCCGCAGTACTTGTCGCAAGCACATCCTGCCTTCCATCCCGCGCATCTCGGGCAGATGTTCCTCAATCCACTTCATGTAGAGGAAGTCCGCAGCTGCGGACAAATCGAAGTCGTCTTCCGAATCACTCTTTATGTCACCATCGAGCATCGCTTGGAAAATCTCTGCGTCGACTTGGACGGAAGTCCCGCCGAACGAGATCTCCTCACGATCGAGCGCGTCCGATTCTGAGTCCTCAACCTCTTCAACCTCTTCCTCAAGCTCGTCCGCGTCTTCGATGAGTTCTTCTTCGTAATCTTCTTCTTCGTAGTCCTCTTCGCTGTCGAATTCGTCAGATGAGTCGTCGTCGAACGATCCGCGCAAAATCGATATCCGACGCGATCGGCACGAGCGTATGGACTCCCACGGAAGTGCGTGCGGCACTAGTCTTCGGTGATCATCGAGCGCGTTTGTTCGAGTTCGAAGCGACCTAGCCGACATGTCCATCTCACTTTCTCCGTGCTTAGCGCATGCGCGGCACGGTTTGCTCGCGCGTCGCGCGCGAGGCGTTGGTTGTTTCGTTGGTCTCTGACTTCGGTACACACATCAACTCGGTGCGCACGCTCTGACTTCACGCGGCAAACGCAACACGCCACGCATCCTCGAGCGACGCGGCCCACGTTGCGCGCGCGCACGCGAGAAACACCGCTTCATGCGGTACGAACACGGCGTGTGCAGGTTGACGCGCGCCGTTTGGAAAGATGGGTTCAGACGATCCCGACGATCGATCGGGTTTGAGGTAGTTCCAGCCCGATGGAAGAAGTCGCGTGCGTGGTCGCGGTTCGTCGGCCTGCAGGCAGACCCCACCGACACCTTTCGCGGCGCCCACCACAATCGCCGCGCTTCCACGATGTGCGATGAACATCGCATTGAGAAAGCCCGTTGGGTTCGGGGCGACTTCGACAGCGAGTGGATACGCCGACTCGCAACTCGACGGCAGCGCGCATCGCCAGACCGTTGCAGCAATGCCCCACGACTCTGCCGCGGCGACCCACGACGCGAGTTCGCCGCGGCACACACCCGCTACATCACGGACACGCTCCGCGCGCGCGAACGCGGTTTCACGCGTTGCCGACAACCACACGCGCACAGCCGCGCGATTGTCTGCGCCCGGAATGACTGCTGGGACTCCAACAACGAGTTCGCCTGCGTGCCACGCGAGAAACGGCGCGAGTACTGGATGCGGAAGCGTGATGCGCCTCGCAAGCGTTTGCTTTGCGATATGGATCGCGCGCTCGAGTTCCGACGCGCTTCCTTGCCACGTCAGCGCGTGCGAATCGTTCGCCAACACGACCTTTCGCGCAGCTTGCAGCGTCGGTCGCAGCGCTTCATCAAACGCATCGGGCGCGATCAAGAAGACGCGCTCGATCCAACCACCCTCAGGATTCGCGGCCGACCCCCGCGCTTGAGATGCGAAATGATCCGCGGCAGCCCGTTGCAACGGCGCGAGTTGCGAGAGGTCGATCGCGCTGCTGAGTTCCGCAGACTTTGGGCTTTCGTCCGGCGAACCTTCCTGACTCGAATCTGCGTTGTGCAAACTCATGCTGAACACTCCTCTGAACGGCACGCCGTTCAAATCAGAGAAGTACATCCCGGCGATGCGCACACCGCCCGATCGGGCAAGGGCACAGCGCTCGCATGCGCGAGGTTGACGGCGCATTCCCCCATACACAGGGCGCCGTCCGCATCGTTCTGGCACCGTACTTCAGGCGTTCTGCCTCGCGGCCGGTTGCCGGAGCGCGCGCCGTTTGCGCGGCGCGCACATCGCTCGGGATGCACTTCAGGTTGTCGCGGTGCGCACGCCGACGCCACAAGCGAACGGAGAACCGTTCACACCGCATCAGCAGACAGAATGAGTCGATCGCGCCGAAGAATTCTCAATGCGTTGTTCGCTCGGAGAACTTCTTCTTTTTGCCCTGTTTTGGCTGATTTTCAGCCAGTTTCAGGGCCGCATCGATTTTGGCACCGCGGTCGGACGCGCTTTGCGTGACTCGGTTGCCGAGCGGGCGAACCCGCTCTCTGGATGCT
>JAIYCA010000390.1 GCA_027488265.1 Planctomycetaceae bacterium | reverse complement strand
TCAGCAATGATCGAACGGGGTTTTTCGTTTTCGCGCGGTCGCCGCTGCGGCGGCGACCTTTGGCGTGATCTACACCAGAGCGAGCGAAAGCGAAGCGAGTCGCGAGCGCTTATGCACGTCGCGAGCGCTCATGCACGTCGCGAGCGCTCAAGCACATCGCGAGCGCGAATCGCTCGATGCGCCTTGCAAATCAACATCCAGTTTGTAGTTTGCAAGAACGGAGCCTTGCAGAGGAGGCTTCGACGTGGTCGCGCGTCCGGTGTATCGAACGTGCACGATCCGAGTTCGGCGCTCGATGAGAATCACGGCCGAAATCGCGTCCTCGCGGCGGGGGAAGGCAGGGCGCGATTGCGCGACTCCGTCGACGGGCGCCGCGCGAGCGGGGCGCAGGGCGCGCGAACAGAAGCCACGATTTCGCAGCCTCACGCGTCCGCAAACAGAGCTGCGGCAGGCCGACCCCAAAATTCCTCATTCAAACCTTCCCAATCTGGCTCATTGGATTTCGATGGACGACGTGGCGATTTACAATCGCGGAACGGCCGTGTCACGAGCCGCCCTCCCTGCGGTGAACACAGAGTTCTCTATGCGAATCCAAAGCGACATCCCCGTTGCCGCGCGTGCGTCCTTCCTCGCAGTTGTGCAGGCATCGCTCGATAGATCGTTCCTCGCACCTCTGCGTGCGGTCGCGCGTTCCGTGCGCCGCGTCTTCGCGACAGTCGCCGTCGCCACAGTCGTCCTTGCAACATCCGTCATCGCAACGTCGGCCATCACATCGCTCGCATCCGCCGCGCCCGCAGCCATCCCTCCGCAACCACGCGCGGGCACGCAACTTCCTGATCTCACCGCGTCGCAGCAGGTGCGCTTCGCGCTCGGCCGCGTCGCCTACGAAACTCCACTCGAAGTCGCCGACGGTCTCGGCCCCGCGTTCAATCAAACGAGTTGCGCCGCGTGTCACGAAACTCCAATCGGCGGTTGGGGCGCGACGCGCGTTACGCGCTTCGGCAATCTCTCGGGCGGCAACTTCGACTTCCTCGAGGCGCTCGGTGGCCCCGTCCTGCAACGCTTCGCGATCTCGACCGCGTGCGAAGAAGAACTGCCGCCGGCAGCGATCGCAAACCACGTGCGCGATCGCGTCACGCCAAGCGTGCTCGCGTTCGGTTTGGTCGAAGCGATCTCAGATGACGCGATCCTCGCACTCGCCGACCCAAACGATGCAAACGGCGACGGCATCTCCGGCCGCGCGCACCTCGTCGTGCCGCTCGAAGATCCCGCAAGCCCGCTGCGCGTCGGTCGATTCGGTTGGAAGGCGCAGATCGCCACGATCCGAAGTTTCTCCGGCGACGCCGCGCGCAACGAGATGGGACTGACGAATGCCGTGATCGCGAGCGAAACCGCTCCGAACGGCGACGCCGCGCTCCTCGCCGATTGCGACGACATCCCCGACATCGAAGACGCGCCCGATGCGTTCGGCGCATCCTTCGTCGATCGCGTCACCGACTTCCAGCGCTACCTCGCGCCGCCGCCACAGTCGCCGCGCTCGGGAATGGCGGGCGAATCGATCTTCAACGCGATCGGCTGCGTCAAGTGCCACGCGCGGCAGTTCATCACCTCCTCGAGCGAAGCGCTCGAACCCGTCCTGCGCGCACAGACGATTCGCCCGTATTCCGACTTCCTGCTGCACGACATGGGTTCACTCGCCGACGGCATCCCCGACGGCAACGCGTTGCCCACCGAAATGCGCACGCCGCCCTTGTGGAATCTGCGCACGCGGCCAGTACTACTCCACGATGGCTCCGCGAATGCACCGCTCTTCGCAACGCGCGTCGAGAGCGCGATCCTCGCGCACGCGGGCGAAGGCCTCGCCTCGCGCAACGCCTACGCCGCGCTCTCGGCCGCCGACAAAGCGAAAGTCATCGCGTTCCTCGATTCGCTCGGCCGCGACGACTACGACGTCGACGGCGACGGGCTCCTCACGAATCTCGATCTCGGCATCGTGGTCGCGCACGCGGCGGACACGAACGTGACGCCCGACGAAGCATGGGCGGTCGCCGATCTCGATCAGGATGGGCAGATCGAATCGGACGAAGTCAACGGCTTGCGCTCGCTTCTCGGCGTGCCCGCCGACTGCAATCAGAACGGCCTCGCCGACTGGTCTGAAATCGCAACCGGCGCCACCAACGACCAAAACGGAAACGGCGTGCCCGACGAGTGCGACCAGTCGAACTGCACGGCGCGCGTCAAGCGCGTCACGGGCACGGGCGGCGCGATTCCCGATGCGGGCGGCGGGTCGCTCTCAAGGTCGATTTCGGTCACGGCGCCCGCGGGCAACCCGTCGATCCAGTCGATCCGCGTCTCGCTCGACATCAATCACACATGGGCGAGCGATCTCACCATCACGCTGCGTCGCGGTACCGACGCGCCGATCACGCTCCACTCAGGGTGCGGCACATTCCACGACCTGAACGGCCGCTACCAACTCGTTGATACCGCGTGGGAAGGGGCGCCCGGCACCCTCATCACGATCTGCCAAGGCGCGTTCATCGACAACGGCAACGCGAACGGCGAACTCCGCTTCACCTTCGCGCCGGGAACCTATCGCCCAGCGCAGGGCACGGCATCGACTGGGTTCCAGACGATGCGCGGGCAGTCGATGGCGGCGAACTGGACGCTCACGATCACCGACAGCCGCTCGAACGATGTCGGCACGCTCGTGTCGTGGTCGCTCGATTTCCGCTACGCCGATCCAAGCCCGACCGATTGCGACGGCACGGGTGGCCCCGACTGCGCGCAGATCGTGGCCGACCCATCGCTCGACTGTGACCACGACGGCATCATCGATTCGTGCCAGCCGCTCGGCGGCGATTGCGATGCGAACGGCGTGCGCGACCGCTGCCAAGTGGCGGAAGGCACGGCCACCGATTGCAACGCGAACGGCACGCTCGACATCTGCGAGATCGCTGCGGGCTCGACGCGCGACTGCAACGCGAATGGCGTCCCCGATACATGCGAAATCGCCGACGGCGATGAGGCCGATGTCGACCTCGACACGATCCTCGACCGTTGCGAACGCGCGTTCGGCGATCTCGATCTCGACGGCACCGTCGGCGCCGCCG
>JAIYCA010000424.1 GCA_027488265.1 Planctomycetaceae bacterium | reverse complement strand
TGGCTGGTGGCGAGCGATTTGCCGCGGCTATCGCGCACGACATGGAACTTGATCTATCGACGACCAATCGTCAGCAGTTGATGGAGATCGGTATCGAACTTCCGCCGATCGGTGGAGCGCCGAGTTCGTCGGACGAGGTGCACCAACTTTTGTGGCGGGTGATCTACGGGCTCGCGCGACTCGGCATATTCCTCGTGGACACGGAGCATCTTGATGACCGTGCGCTTGTGACGCTGCTTCTCGACCGCATTCTGAACGACAGCGTGCCCGACATTCCTCCAAATGATGACATGACGGAATTCATCGGGCTTTGCGATCCCTCAACGATTGGGACGTCTTTCGCACAGTCAGTGTCCGGCGACAGCAAGCCAGATGGATTGCTGGGACCATTCGACTGTACGAGCGAAGATGGGGACGACGAATGGCAACCGTGGGGGGTCGCAGACTTTGTCCTTGGTGCCGAGGATCAGGCCCCAGCACCGGCGCCGATCGGGTGTGCACGACCGGAAACAAGCGCAACATCTCGCTCGGGCAAAGGTCGCGACAGCATCTTGCCGCGGCCATTTCGCGAGCATCTTCTTCGTCCGCGTTCGGAAGCGGGTTGATCGAGCCAAACACCTTTGAGAGAGGTGCTTCGATTACGCGGTCGCAGCGCGCGGGTCAACTCTTCAAAGCAGTGGTTGCAGCCCCATTCGTCGGACGGGCGTGTGCCCGACCGAAGGTTCGCAGCCACGAAACCGGAGAGCGAGGACGCGGACCCTTCCGAGCTTTCGCTTGCTTCATCCAACGGTGAATCACAACGGCGGCAACCGTGACGGCCATGCCTGCGAGACCGAGCGTCAACATGCTGCCCGCATTCTTCGCATGCGCGTAGCCCGCAGCACCAACCCAGCCGATTGCGATCTGGACTGGTGCGGTGATCGCGACGGTCGTGCACTCAACCGCGAGAAACTTCCACCACGGCATATGGAGGATGCCCGTCATCGTGAGCACTGGAGTTCGGGTACCAGGAATGAAGCGAGCGAGAATCAAAACGATTACGCCGCGCTCCTCCATCGCGTACTTCGCTTCAAGAAGCCGCCGCGGACCCATGAATCGCAGAAATCGTTTGCTATGAACCAAGCGCGTGCCGAAGTTGCGGCAAACCCAGATCCATCCGGTGTCACCCAAGATGAGACCAAAATAGGCAGCGATGATCGTCGAAGTCCAATCCATGTTGCCGTGGTAGATGGCCACGCCAGCTGGGATGAGCAAAAAGTCTTCTGAGATGTGGAGGCCAATACCGCAAACGATGAACGCGAAGAAGATGAACCACGCGCCGTACTGCTCGATCCATGCGAGCCACGGGCTTGGCTCGGCTGCGGGAGCCGTCGAAGCGGGAGCGCTCGAGATCACGTCCGCGGCCTGAGCGAGCAGGTGGGGGAGCTGGTCGAACACGACTTCCATGGGTCACGCAGTCTAGCAGCGGGTCGAAACGATCTGCGGTGAGTCCGATGCAAGATCGCGCGAACGATCAGATCAACGCCGAGAGATCGCGAACGCCGAGTGACTCGCGGCACCAGAACGGCTCTGCGGCTTCAACGCCAATCTGGAAGCCCATGAATCGGTCACGGACATCGACTTGCTCGGGAAGGCGCTGGTTGGGGAGGTGATCAATGACCTGGGAGCGGTAGGCGAGGATTGCCGCCTGCTTGCGTTCGCGGTAACTGGAGATGTCAAAGACGAAGGTTGGCGCCGGAATCGCTTTGAGGTGCGTGCAGTAGTAATGAATGAGCCGACGGGGATGAATCGGCTCCCCTGGGATGGCGGACTTCGTCAACTTCGCGTCAAAGCGAGCGTCGCTTGCGATCCGCGTCGCTGCTACATGATCGGGGTGGACATCGTCTGGGTGTGGTACGAAGAGTATGTCGCAGCGACGCTCGCGCAGAACTGCCGCGACGCGATGACGCGCCTCAACGGTGTGTTCGAGCTCGCGATTGCGGAGGCCAAGATTCACGCGGTCGCAACCAAGCACACGATCGGCTTCGGCCGCCTCAAGCCGACGCCGCTCGGGGGTTCCCTTTGGGGTTGGCTCGCCATCGGTCAGGTCGAGGACGAGCACGCGGTGTCCTTCGTCGATCAGTCGGGCGATCGTGCCGCCCATACCGAGTTCGGCGTCGTCCGGATGTGGCGCGACGACCACGATACTCAGCGGAACTCTTGCGGCCGAGAAAGAAAGAGAGGAGTGGGCATCGTTGGCACTCATGTGTTTGGCTCGTCTGTTTCGCGCGGCGCATTCAAGCGGCCTCTGTCAGTTCGAACTGGTCGCCCTTCGTAGTGAGTTCTGGGTCGGGGCTGCTTGCCCCGGGGGTGTGTCGCGTGAGGGTGTGTCGCGTGAGGGTGTGTCACGCGAGGTCCTGTCGCGGGTGGTCTGCTCCGGTGTGGGCTTCATCGGCGTTGTTTCTTCGAGTGCGGTTCCGAACGTGCGGGCAGTGATTTCACGGCAGAGTTCCGCGATGTAGGCAGCGAGTTCCTCGCGCAGTTTCACGTCGCCCTTGCGGCGTGCATGTTCAGATTCGAAGAGCGCTCGGTCGACCGATGCGAGCGTTGTCCATTCATCCGCAAGAAACGCATCGGGCGCGGGCGCCTGCACCAGCGGCGCGAGCATGGCACTCACCATTCCCGTCGAATCGGGAAGTGCCGGCGACAGCATGCGTTCGATGCGCGCTACGAGCGACACCAGTGGAATTGCGCGTTCGAGCGCAGCAACATCGCGTTCGCATTGCGCGTCTTGATCTGAGTTTGACGAAGGTTGACTCGTTGCGAGCAGCGATTGACATGCGAGCACACTTCGTGCGATGAGATCTTGTGTCGCAGGGGCGAGCGCCGCGCGTCGTGAGGCCCAGCCGCCCCAGAGTGCGAGCCGATCACCGCGCGGGCGATTCACCGCTTCCTCGACTTGGTCGAGTGCGCGTAGGCAGGCACAAAGTCGCGCGGTGCGCGTGAGTCGCATGGCTTCGATTCCGTTGAAGTTCCCTGCGCTCAACGCGATCGCCCACTGTGCACGAATTCTGCCCGCAGCTTCGGCCACGTCGCTCGCCCGACCTCCGGTCAACGTAAGCGCACGATCCGTTCGGCGCTTGAGTTCATCCTCATAGGGGAACGGCAACGCCGTCGCGGCCTGCGCGTCGAGCGTCGCGAGTACTGCTTGCGCTTCGCCGCGCTTCAGCGGATCGAGCAGCACTTTCGCTGTCCGCTTCATCTGTGCCACAAACGCACGGCCGGACTTCGCATCAATCGCACCGATACGATCGATGAGAAGTTGCATTCGTGCGATGCGCGCGCGGTCAACGTCGATTGAAAGTACTCGTTCGAGTGCACTGAGATTTTCTGGATCCGCCGCGCGCGACGGGTCCTCGGCCATCGCAGCGAAAGCGACAGGGAGCGCCTTCGTTGCGATGCGTCCGTCACGGTCGAGTGCGCGTGCGACATCCTTCAAATCGCGGGGGACCTCGGCCTTCTCCGCCGATACGAGCCGATCGGCGGCAGCGCACGCATCAAGAATGCGCTTGGCGACCCTCGCGCGCGCGCGCTCGTCGCCCGTGAGTTCGGCACCAATCAGCGCCGCTGCCGCATCGGAAAGCGCTTGTCGTGATGATTGTGGGAGATCCGGATCTTCGCGCAGGCTGAGCATCGTGCGTGCCGCCCGCACGCAAACTTCGAGGGACGCAAGTCGTGCTCGCGCGCTGTCGGCCGGAGTTGGAGCGCCACCCGCGCCTGCCGGAGTCCGAATCGCCAGATCTTCGAGCGCGAGAGTGATACGCGCCGTTGCGCGCGCAATCGCCGCATCGGGAATTGGTCGCGGTGGTCGCTCGGCTTTCTCCGCAGCGAGCCATTCAAGTGTCGCGAGTGCCTCACGCACGAGCCGCAAATCCGAAAGGGCACTCGCCGAAGTTCCGCGCGCGACGCACGCATCGAGCGCGGCAAGGAGCGCGGGGCCGCCCGCGTCCGCAGCGAGCTGATCAGCAGCCTTGCGCATCGACTCGATGTCCGCGCGCGTCGCTGCACGTACAGAGTCCACATCTTTGCCATCGTCGACGAGCGGCCATGCATCCTCGATGCGGCTTTCTTCGACAATCGCGCAGAGTTCAACCAACGGCGCGAGCGTCTCCGCCATTGCATCAGCGATCTGGCGCTGCATATCGCGAGGCTTCGCAGAACACGCGGCACGCGCTCGGTCGAGACTCAACTTCGCAAGTTCACCCAGTTGCTGCGCTGCACGCTGCGCATCGGCCTGTGGAAGTGGCATGCCATCTTTCAATCGACGACCACTCGCGGTCGCATCCACGAGGGCATCGACGCGGCCAAGCATGGCAACCAATCGAATACCGGCGACGCTCGGGCCCGACTCGTTCCAAGATTTCGCCGCGCTGAGCTCAAAGAAAATCGCCGCGAGCCTTCGCAGTCGCGCTTTCGCGAGAGCCGCATCGCGCGCTTCGCCCGTCAGGCCCGCCGCAGCGCGCTCGAGTTGCGCGGCCTCCGTGGTCAGTTCCTGCGAAAGTTCCGTCGCGGCGTTCTCCGCGGGAAGCGTCGGGCCCGCTTTCGCCCCATCGAGATCAAGCACTTGCGCGTAGGCAGCCGTGTTGAAAGCGCTGGCCGTCCCGCCGAACACCGCGCCAACTACCGCGAGGGCCGAAACACCGTCGTGAAACCCCCCGCGAACGCCTCTGCGCGTCGCGTTCGATGTGCACATCGGCGCCCGCGTCGGCGCGCGATCAAGCCCACCAGCGAGCATGATGGCGACGAAGCGAGCGATGCGCGCGTTTGGTCTCTTCATGGCAGTCACTCCGCGGCGGAAACCCGATTTGTCTCCGCTCTGGACTTCAATCCGCTCTCACCCTCACCCTCGCCCGGCACAACATCGCCACCCTCAGCAGACTCTCCAACCTTCATACGCGGCGCGCCGTACCAAATCCAACGTAGACACAGCCCTTGCGGCGGCAAAGTTGGCCCCGCGCGTGTTCGGTCGCGCGCGTCGCGTATCTCCGTGATCGCACTCGGCTCGATCCGCCCGCGGCCGACCTCAAACAGCGTTCCCGCGACGATCCGCACCATGTTGTAGAGAAATCCGCTTGCACAGATCTCGATCTCTACGCGCCGCGGCGCGGGGCTCCGCACGACGCAGTCGTAGACGCTGCGCACGGTTGTCGTCCGGCCGTGATCAACCTGCGTGAAACTC
>JAIYCA010000133.1 GCA_027488265.1 Planctomycetaceae bacterium | reverse complement strand
GCGTCGCCAAAGACTTTGCGCACGAGGCAATCTTCCACCGCTCGTTTCGCTTCCGCGATGGTCTTACAAACAACAACGCCCTTGCCCGCGCAGAGTCCGGTTGCCTTCACCACGCAACCATCGACGCGCGTCTCGACGTACGCGAGGGCTTGCTCGGCATCGGTAAACACGCGCCCATCGGCGGCGGGCACGCTCGCCGCGCGCATCACTTGCTTCGCGAACGCCTTGTCCCATTCGAGTTGTGCGCCCGCCTTGGATGGTCCGAACACCACACGTTTCGGGTGATCGGCGAGTTTCGTCGCGTAATCCGCCGCGAGCGGTGCCTCTGGGCCGATCACGACAAGCGAAATGTTCTCCCGCTCGCACCAACGCACCAACCGAAACATGTCGTTGGTCGGTTCAGGGCACACGCGACCGATTTCGGTGAGGCCCGCGTTGGCGTCGGCCTCGACCCAAAGCGTGCCGAGTCGCTTGCTCTTCTTGAGTCGCCAAGCGAGCGCATGCTCGCGGCCGCCCGTTCCGAGGAGGAGCACATTGACGGTGTCGGGGCAGCGAAGTCGGGGTTGGGAACGGCTCATGAATGAGGATCAGCGGAATCAGGTTCGGCGGAATCAAGTTGGTCGGTGGGGCGGGAACTGTAACGGGCTTTCCTGCTAGATTGCGCCGCTCGGAGCTGCATTACCTCCGGATTGGTGGACGCGTCGTCTGACGAGGCTCTTCAACCGTGCGATGACCTCACGCTTGGGGCCCGACAGTCTCAGCGGCGCGTCCCTGGTCTCGACTATTCCGCCGCCACATTCCGTTTTCCGAACTTGGATCTTCATCCATGCAAGCCTCTCGCACCATGCTTCGACGAATTCCTCGCCTCCTCGGTGGCCTCGCTGCCGCAACCGTTCTCGCAACAACGCTCAGTGCGTCGTTCGACTCGTCCGCGCTCGCACGCGACGACCAGTCGGACATGTTGAAGAAGTTGAACGCCCCATGGGCGTTGGTGAGCGAGCCATCCAAGAGCGCAACCAAGCTCTTCACGGCGTATCTCGACATGACGAAACCGCCCGTCGAGTTCGGCCCAGAGTTCAATCAGAACGCGATCTGGCCTGGCATGGACGGTTTCGAGGCGGTTGCGAAGTGGGCCGAGGCGAACTCCGGCATGGGCAAGGCGCTGCTCGAAGTGCAGAACTGCCAAGTCCTCGGCGTGCCTTACGGCACCGACGGCGTCGACAAGAAGTTCGTCGAGCGCAGACTCATCGCCGACGTGACGCTCGACGAGGGCGTTGTCAAGGCGGAGTTCCCGTACCTCAAGGCGCTCGACGCGATCAGCACCTACGTCGCAGCGGAAATCTATCGCCTCTGCGCGGCGGAAAAGTACGAAGATGCCTTCGCGCTTGCGATCGCGCACGCGAAACTCCTTCGTCAAGCCGCTGAGGCGACCATGTACGAAGAGAAGGCCGCGTCGATGTTGATGTTGTGCGACGCGCTGTCGCTGCACCGCGATGTCATGTGGACGTACCGCGAGAAGATTCCAGCGACGCTCTTCCAGAAGATCGCGCTGCGCGAGTACCCGTTCATCAAGCCGCAAGACAACGAGCGCCTCAAGCGACTCGCGATGCCAGAAGGCGATCTCATCATTGGTGAGGCGATTCTCGAGAGCGTCTTCGATTCGGCTGGTCAACCAGACAATGACAAGTTCGCGAAGGTGTTCGCCGCGCTTCAATCGGAAAGCGAGCCGTTGACTTCGTTCGGTGCGTCGAAGCGCTGGGTGAAGATCGCTGGCGTGCACGGCAGCCTCGAAGCAAGCACGAAGAAACTCAACGACATCTACGACGATTGGTGGCGTCGTTGGCGCATGCGTCCGTTCGACACGATGATGTCGTTGCCGACGGAGTATTCGCGCGCGAATCCCGTGAAGTACGCGGCCGTGTTGCTTGTCGCAAGCGACATCGATGCGCTCTTCGAGTTGCGTCGCCGCCTCACGACGGAGCTCTGCGGGACCGTGATTTCCGCGGGCCTTTGCGGCTACCGCGCGCAATACAACACGTGGCCTGACAAGATCGAAATGGCGTACGCGCAGTTCATGCCCAAGCGCTTCAACTTCGACGCGTACGACAAGGAGTACGGTTCCTTCGTGTACGACTACCTCGGGAACTCGAAGCGTGGCATTGAGACTGAGGATGGTCGCGTCGAAGCCACCGGTTGCGTGCTCTACGCGCGCAACGGCGATGGTGAATCGAACAAGGCCGCGCGACACGCTCCAGGCGGCAAGTCGGATGACTTTGTCGTGTGGCCTGCGCTCCGCGCGATCGCGCGTGGCGAGTGATGTGCACGACATCCGCGGATCGACTGTGTGCGAAGGTCGCACGCGTCGATCGGAATCGTTCCGCGCGGCCGATGCAATCGAAGTGAGATGTTCTGCGGGCGATCCGTCGCCCAACTTGGAGTTGAGATGAGTCACTCAAACGGCGTCGAGAAACTGGTCGTGATTGGTTCGGGACCCGCGGGTTGGACCGCGTGCATCTACGGCGCGCGCGCAAACCTCGCGCCGCGTGCCGTGATCGGCGTTCCTGCTGCGAATCCGGCGCCCGTCCTTCCAGGTGGTCAGTTGATGCTGACGACCGAAGTCGAGAACTACCCAGGGTTCCCGCACGGTGTTTCGGGCCCTGAAATGATGGCGCTCTTTCAACAGCAGGCCGAGCGCTTCGGTACGCGCATCACGAACGCCGACATCGTCCGCTGCGACTTTTCGCAGAAGCCATTCGTCCTCGAGACGAGCGAAGGTGAAACGATTCGCGCGCACGCGGTGATCATCGCGACGGGCGCGACCGCGAATTGGATCGGCTTGCCCAACGAGTTGCGCCTTGCCATGAACGGTGGCGGCGTGAGCGCGTGCGCCGTCTGTGATGGCGCGCTGCCGGTCTATCGCGATCAGCCGCTCGCTGTCGTCGGTGGTGGCGATACCGCAATGGAAGAAGCGAGTTACCTCACGAAGTTCGCATCGAAGGTGTACGTCATTCACCGCCGCGATTCGTTCCGCGCGTCGAAGGCCATGCAGGCGCGGATTCTCGACAATCCAAAGGCCGAAGCGGTCTGGAACTCCGTCGTCGTCGACGTTGTTGGTCAAGACTTCATCGAGGGTGTCGTCCTTGAGAACGTCGTGACCAAGGAGCGACGCACGCTCGCCGTGAAGGGTCTCTTCATCGCGATCGGTCACTCGCCTGCGACGAAGTTCCTCGCGGGTACGGGTATCGAGTTCGACGACAAGGGCTACGTCATGCTTCGCACGCGCTCGAGCCGTACGAATATCGACGGCGTGTTTGCCGCAGGCGACGTCGCAGATGCGAACTATCGTCAGGCGATTACGGCGAGCGGCATGGGTTGCCAAGCGGCGATTGATGCCGAGCGCTGGCTCGCGGAACATGGCGTGCACTGAATTTGAGCGGTCGCCGCGTTGTCGTCGCGGTCGCCGCTGCGGCGGCGACCTTTGGTGATATTCACGCAAGAGCGAGCGAAAGCGAAGCGAGTCGCGAGCGCTGACGAATGTCGCATCTCAGCCCGCGGCGATTCACTCGCCGCGAGGCTGGCCAGAGCGAGCAAGTTGCGAAGCAGGTTGCGAGCGCACATTTTTGTCGCGGTCGCCGCTGCGGCGGCTCCCTCTGGCGTGGTTCACGCAAGAGCGAGCG
>JAIYCA010000358.1 GCA_027488265.1 Planctomycetaceae bacterium | reverse complement strand
TTCCCAAGTTTGATGGCACGCGCCAGAGTCTCTCGTTCTCGTTCTTGGCGATGCGTTGCAGCGATCGCTCTGCATCGTCGCACGTGGTGCGCGCGCAGTTCATCGATGCCACATAAGTCTTTATCAACGCGATAGTAAACGCGGGTCTTCGGTTATCGACTCGTTGTTCGCACTCGCAGATACATGAAATCTCGAAATTTCGGCAGAACTTGCTCTTAGTCGAATCCATTTCGTTCTTCGCTGCATATTGTTAAATAGCGGCAACCTGAGTACATCGTTCCGTACTCATTGTTTGAGGCTCACTGACGCGCCGCCGTCAGAAACAACCCACTGAAGTTCTTCAGTTCGCGGATGGCGATCCTTATCGCAGCATCGCGTTGAGGAAGCAGTCGTAGCAATTGCTGCGGTGCTTTTTCATCGTCGCCTGCTGCCGATGTTCATGTGCTCGGCGCATGGGCGAGGAGTTATCCCGCAGCGAGATCATCATTGGTGGAGGCATTCTCTGTGCGACGCACTCTCCAATTATCTCGCCGCTCATTTATTGGCGGCACGGCCCTTACTACAGGGCTGTTTGCGATTCATGCACGCGGTCAAGACACGCTGAACACAGATCCGCCAGCGAGCCCTGAGACGACTCCCTGGGTCCGTCGCTTGCCGTTTGCTCGTCACGCGGTGCCTCTGCCTTCGTGGGCAGCCCTCGATCCACTTCCGATTCCGGCCGCTCACCAACGTTATGACGAGCTGGCGCCCGTGAAGTTCTACAACATGAACGTTTGCGAGGCGCTTACGCGACCGCACCCACAGTTACCAGCGAGTGTGGCGACGTCGTACCAAGGCTCGGTGCCTGGCGTCACTTTTATGTGCCGTTATGGAGAGCCGGTTCTCTGCCGCATCAACAACTGCCTGCCCAACGTCATGAAGGGTTTCGGTAGTTGCGACATCATCACCCACGTGCACAACGGGCACCACGCCTCCGAGTCGGACGGCTGGCCTGGAGATTGGTTCAGTCCTGGGCAGTTCAAAGATCACCACTGGCCGAACATCTATGCGGGTGGCGACTATCGCGAAGCAAAGGGAACCCTCTGGTACCACGATCACCGGATGGACTACACCGCGCAGAACACCTATCGCGGTCTGTCCGGCTTCTTCCTCCTGTTCGACTTCCTCGACAGCGGTGATGAGAACGATCCAAACCCGGATGCGCTTCGGCTTCCGAGCGGCGTTCCGGACGGCGATCGCATCGATGGTTGCTACGACATCCCGCTGGCGTTCACTGATCGCCGCTACGACCAAGACGGTTATCTCTCGATGGACGTCATGAACATGGACGGTGTTCTTGGCGATAAGTTCCTCGTGAACGGCGCCATTCAACCCTACTTCGAGGTTGAGCGCCGAAAGTACCGCTTCCGTTTCCTCGATGGTGGACCGTCGCGATTCCTGCAACTCTTCTTCTCGAACGGGATGACTTTCCAGCACATCTCGAACGACGGGAACCTGCTCGCCCAACCGATTGAGACGGATAGCGTCTATTTGGGCGTCGCGGAGCGCGGCGATATCGTCGTTGACTTCAGCAAGTTGCCGGAATCGACGCGTGAGATTTATCTCGTCAACCGACTCAATCAGGTCGATCCGCGCAAGCCTGAAGAAGAGTTGCTGCCGCTTGATCAAGCGACTCCGCTGCTCAAGTTGATCATCAAGCCTGGCAAGGCTCCCGACAACAGTCGTGTTCCGAACATTCTTCGTCCGCTTCCAGAAATGGACACTCCGGTCGTTCGCACGCGCGAGTGGGACTTCGACCGTTCGAACGGTATGTGGACCGTGAACGGACGTCTCTTCGACCACAATCGCGTCGATGCGTTCGTCAAGCGCGGAACAGCTGAGATCTGGCGCATCCGAAGCGCCGGTGGCTGGGCACATCCAGTGCACATCCACATGGAAGAGCAGCGCGTCCTCACCTACAACGGCCGACCCGTGACCAGCGGTCCACTTCGCGCGCGAAAGGACGTGTTCACGCTCAAGCAAGGCGACGAGATGGAGTTGTACGTCCGATTCCGCGACTGGCTCGGCCGTTACCCAATCCACTGCCACAACACCGTGCACGAAGACCACGCCATGATGGTTCGCTTCGACGTCGTTCCGTAACGCTGCGCGCGCGTTCGTCTGGCCAGAGGCTAGATGAGCCGACGTCTCACGTTGGACACGATGTCACTTGCAAGACGACCCGAACAAGCAACTGAAGGCTTGAGAGACATGCAAACCAATTCACACGAAACTTCATCCGCACGCAATTCGGTCTTCGGCCGTCGCGACGCACTTCGCGCGTTGCTTCTTCCAGCGGGCGCGGCCATCTTGAGCGGCTGTGCAAGCAATCCGATTCAAACGGCCATTGCTCCTGATCCGATTCCCGAGGGTCGCGGCAAGACATCGTTCGCACCCGATGGCACGCGCATCTTCCGCAACCACCGCCTCGTCGATCAAGACGGCAAAGTGGTGTACTTCTTCGACGACCTCATCAAAGGCCAGATCTTTGCGGCCTCCTTCGGGTACGCGACCTGCAAAGGTGTCTGCACGCAGATCGCCAGCAGCATGGGAGACGCTTCAGAAATGATCTCGCCGATCATGGCGAATCCCGTTCGCTTCTACACCTTCTCGCTCGCCGAGGATTCACCGGAGCAAATGCGCGAAGCGATGATCGTCCGTGGACTCTACGGACGACCGGGCTGGCGCTATCTCTCCGGATCCGCTGAGGCGATCCGTGATATTCGCTGGGCATTCGGCTTTGCGGAGCCGGACGAGCGCGTCGATACGAGCCTTGCCGCGCACACAGGCATGGCCCGATTTGGATACCACGCCATCGACAAGTGGAGTTCGTGCCCCGCGATGGGAAGCCCTGTCAACATCGCACGAAGCGTTGTTTCACTCTTTCCGCCAACAGATCGCCCTCGATTCCCCGCGCTCGACTACGACGGCAGCAATGGCGCACGTGAGATTCCTGGGTTCCGTGGCGTTCAGCCCCTTATCGCAATGCGTTGAGCTGCTCGCCATCGCAAGAAACTGAGATACACCATATGCATCGGACCATCCTCGCCGCTCTCGCTCCAGCAACGATCGCGGCACTGACCTTTACTACAGTCGTCAACGCAGACGTCACCATCGAACTCGATGGTTTCCGCGCTGGGCGTCTTGAGTTCACGCAACGTGTGGCGCCGGGCCAGCTCGTCGGAAATCTGACGGGTATCAGCGTGAACGCCACCATCACCGACGCGAAGCAACGAACGCGCGCAGAAGATCTCTGCGTCTATCTCGTCGCGCCACCGATTTCGGTGTACGGCGCGTTGCAAGTCGGCGGACTCACGCCGCTTATCAACGCCTGGAACCCACCGATTAACTCGGACGATCACCCCATGTGGGGCTCGGGCGCATCTGGCTTGGATGGAACACCCGTGATTGGAACCGTCCAACTTGGTAAGCCAATTCCGATGGACGGATCGCCGCTCGCAGTCTTCGTCGGAAACGGTTACGGCTCCCCGTGGTCAGAAGGAACGTGGAACGGGACGATCACGCTTCATGGCGTGAACCCACCAGTTGGTACCGCCGATCAGGACGAGGACGGCCTTCCTGACTCCATCGACAACTGCCCGCTGATCGCGAATCCCGATCAGTTCGACTGTAACTCCAACGGGATTGGCGACGTCTGCGAACTCGCAGATCACCCCGACTCCAACGAAGACGGCTGGCTTGATCGCTGCCAGTACTCGCGCGGCGATTTGGATCTTTCCCGAAATGTAAACGGCGATGATCTGGTCGTCGTGCTCTCGAATTGGGGCTCGCCAAAGCCGAGTTCTCCCGATCCAAGCGGTAACGGCATCTTTGACGGGGATGATCTCGTCATCGTGCTCTCCAACTGGGGCTCAACCTACTGAGCACGGCACCCGCGGATGCTTTTTGAGCCGGTAGCCTCAGCAACCGCTCTTTCGCTTTCCACCAACGCTGTCTGACGAAATGCTTGATCGGCGTTTCGTCGGACAGTGTTGTTTTTCATGGAACTTCGCGCGTTGGGAGAAACCGAACCGCGGCGATTGGTCGTTTCGAGCCCCCCGCGGCACCGCTGCAAATTGAGATCGCATGATGGAGCGTGAGCAAACTTTTCGTTCCCACTTCTGAACGACAGTCTCGCGCCCAGACGCCTTTCGGAAGGGTGCGCTCAATCTCCAAGAGGAACGACCATGCGCCAACTTCTGCTGACAGCACTCGCGAGCTTCGCGCTCGCAGGCAGCGCCGCCGCCAATTTCACAGGCCCGAACGTTCGTGTCACAAGCACGGAGGCACTTGGTCTTCAAGGCCAGCCGCTTCGCGTGTACAGCGTTTTCCTCGATTTCGATCCGATCGATCCCGATGCGTACACACTGCTCGCGGTGTACAACCATCGCGTCGTTTCAGGAAGCATGGCCGGAGTCATGCACGCCGACCAGGACCTTTCTTGGAACCCCACTGTGACGAACACCGCGATCGCATCGATCGATTCTTTCGTCACCATCAGCGGCCTCGGTGGTGCAGCGTCTGGTACCGCGCTTGATCCATCCTTCGGGACGGGAATCGGAAGTGTCATTCCGTCGCTCGCAGGCTGGTACGACATGACGCCACAAATCGCCAACTCTGCGGCATCGATCAAAGTGATGCAGATTGCGCTCGGCGCGGATGATCCAGGCTACACCGCGAGCGTTCGTGTCGGCTACAAGCGGAGCGGAACCACGACACCTCTCTTCACGAACCTTGAATACTCGATTACGACAGTTGTGCCGGCACCTGGAGCCTTGGCCCTGTTCGCCTTCGTGGGCCTCGCCGCGCGCCGACGTCGATGACGAAAGCGCACTGTTTGTATTCTCATTCGTCGCGAAACGCTCTCGTGCCATGGCATGGGAGCGTTTCGCTCACAGCAATCTGAGCGCGTTGGGCTTCAACGCGAGGTGACATGTCACAGTTCCGATTCCAACCTGTCGCTCGACCCCTTTACGGGTCTTGGCTCAACACCTTTCGAGCCAACAACTTTGTGCCACGCGCGCGAGCGCTGCTCTTCATCGCGTGCTCAACACTCGTTGCTCAAGGCTGCGCGAGCGAGTCACGCATTACCTGTATGTTTGATCTCACAGATCCCGCCGCCACTGCGGACAAGTCCGCGTGGCGCGGTGCGCAGCTCGCTCGTGAAATGCCACAGCCTGAATGGGCGGGACAGCAAAAGTTGGACTGGAGCCGGAGCGAGAGTTTTGACAACTTTCCCCAACAACTCTGGCCACGCGAAGCACAAGCACAAGAGTCTCGTTGGAAGCGCGTGAAAATCGCGGCGCTACCAACTTCGGCCGACTCAGAGGCGTTGCGGCGTGCCGCGCTGCGAGAACGAGAGCGCGGAAGCCAGATTGCGATTGGCTACACAACAACTGACCTCGCGACGGAAGGCATCGCAGCATTCACCAACACTTCGGCCAACGACCGAGCGCCGTTTCTCGTTGTGGGCATCACTGACCCCTCGTTCATAGAGCGTGCCGGCGAACGAACCTTTTCGGTTTCGATCAGTGACGATGCCCAAGCCGTCGCTGCCGCCGAGTTCATGATGGATCACTGGGGCGGCCAATGCGTGATCGTGGTCGATTCACAGGATCAACGCATGAGCGCGATGGGACAGCACCTCGTGCGTTCACTGCAGACCCTCGGTGGAATGGCGGTTTCGATCCTTGACGTGAGACATCCAGACTTCGTCGCGTCGCTCCAGCAAGCAATCGCAACGCACGAAGATGTTCGAGCGATTTACGCTGCGATCGGCTCAGATCTCGTCTCGACAGTCTTGCCAGTAGTTCGAGAAACATGCCCGTCGCTACCGATCATGGGCTGCGACACCTTTGATGTCGCCGCGACTGATGAAGCAATTCAGGGAGCGACGAGCGACGTGTACTTCTCTGCCCAGGCGTGGTTTGGTGAGGACGCCGCGATTGAAGCAACTCGCTTTGCTTCGTACTACCGCATGACGTATCGGCAGGAGCCGACCGCCGAGGCGGCGCTTGCCTTCGACGCTGCCAACATCGCGCTCTTCGCCTACGTGAAGGCGTCACGCAGCGATCCGTCTGCGAGGCCAAATGGTGCAGCTCTCGCCTACGAGATCGCATCACTTGTGAGCTTTCCCGGCGCCACCGGCCGGATCTCCTATCGACATGGTGCTATCCCGATGAAGGACGTTTGGATGGTTCGCGTGCAGGAGGGCAAGCGTTCTTTGGCGAGCTCCCTCATGGCAGATCGGCGCAAAGCGTACGGAATCTCCGATGTCGCTACGGTCCCAAACGACAACTCTGAGGACAGTCCTGAGAGCAGCCTCGAAAGCAGCCTAGAAAGCAGCCAAGAGCCGGCACCTCGACGTGAGCAATGACGGCCACGCATGACGGCCACGCATGACGGCGAGGCATGAGTCGTCGGCGAAGACGAAAGAGACACGAGTCCTTCAGCACGAGCTCTTCAACACGGCCCTTCAACACGGCCCTTCAACATGAGCCCATAGCCATGCGCCAGAAGGCATGGGCAAGAAGTCATGGGCAAGAAGTTACACGTTCAAAACTTGCGTCATCAGTCATGCCGCACGAAAGCAGCCATGGGCCAGAGTTACGTCCAATTTCTCGCAGTTTCCGTCACGCTGAGTGGCAACGGATCGCCCCGACTGCGGCGTGAGGTATTGCCGCTTGAGATCGGATATGCACGGATCGATTTGCAGACCGCTCAATCGTCTTGTCATGTTGTCATCGATACGACCGCAGACGCCGTTGTGCTGAGCACCGCTGGAAGCGGAAATGCGGAGGTCGAACTCGACTTCCTTGTCACCACGCGCGCAACCCGAGCGTTGCCTTTGGACGCAGTGGCATCACACCGCAATACAACTCCGACGCGTCAATCGATGGACTTTCAGTCACGCGAAGTGGATGGCCGCGTGGGCGGAACGCCCCCAAACGACCAACGGCGATCTTCGGCCATTTCTCGGGAGTTCGAGCCTCGCGCAGACAGAACCTCGGAGAGCAGCGCGTACGAATGCGCGACAAGCAGCGGCGGAACGAGCAGCAGTGAAACGAGCGACGGTCCACCAAGGAAGATCGGACCGCATGGCCTGCGACGAACGGAGCTCGGCGCGCGCGCGAACTGCGCCATCGAAACATGGTGCCTCAGCGAGGACTTCAGTGTGCGAAGCGATATTCTCGATGGATTGGGCCGCGTGATCGCTCCATCGCCGAGCGGTCGAACGCCGTTATGCGATCCAATGCAACTGCCGCATGGCCGCTATCTCCTGCGAACGGTCCGATCGCGCGGACTTGGTATCGTCCGAATTGCATGCGTGTTGCAATGAGTGCCTGAATCGCCGAACGCGCGGCACGCGTGGTGAATCGGGCCTAGACACTCCACTCAAGACGGGCACTCGACTGAACACCGCAGTGGTTGGCGCTGGCGGCCTCGCAGCCGCTCAGTCACGAAGCGCGTGTGTTTCGAACCTCGCTGGATTCCACGTTTCGCAGTGTGTCCACTTCAAGAGCAGCGCGCAACGCTGATGCAAAGCGGGCGGCCGACTGCGGCCGACAAGTCAATTCAATTGAAAGCGCCGCGTCGACAACCGCTGCCAATCTCTCACCGGCTTCCGTTGCGCACTGGCGTAGCGGAACACGGCGATCGAAAAGGATGGCCCGTAAGAGCGGCATTGTTCCAGTACCGCCAACTTCGTATGGAAGTCGGCCTGTCAACAATTCATAGACCAGTACGGCGCACTGGTAGACATCGGTCGCCGGTCCAACGCGCGAGGAACGTCCGTCTGCCTGCTCCGGACTCATGTAGGCAAAACTACCCATCAGATTTCCTGTGAGCGTGCGGACACCGGTCCGGCGATTGTCTTCGAGCGCGAGTCGCGCGATACCAAAGTCAAGGAGACGAGGTGAGCCGTCTGGCTCAACCAAGACGTTCGTGGGCTTCAGGTCGCGATGAACAACACCGTGAGCGTGCGCATACTCGAGGATGTCCAGAATTCGAGCAACGACTTCTACGCGCGCTTCGATGTCTCGGGGCGCCTGTCGGCTCCAAACGTCAAGTGTCTCGCCCGAAATGCGCTCCATGACGAGATAAAGTCGTCTCTGCGATGTGGAGCCCGCCTCAAGCACGCGAGCGATGCCCGGATGCCGCAAACTCGCGAGGACCCGACACTCTTGTCGGAACCGTTGCAGCATGGAGTTTGTCGCGGTTGCGGTCAGTACTTTGATCGCAACGGGCGTACCTTTGGCCGCTCGCGCGGAGTACACCGAGGAAGTCCCACCAGTCGCAAGCCTCTCCTCCAATACGTAGCCTTCGATCAACGGCGGCTGCTCGTCGGAGGAGTCATCGACGAAGCGCGGCCCGATGAACGGGCTCACACGAAACTCGTCGTGTGTTGAACACTCAGAGCTCGAGGTCGCTTCGACTGCCTCGAGCAGCAACTCAACCTCTTGGCGCAGATCGTCCGCAAGACGTGCGACATCCAGAAACGCTGCACGAAGCTCAGGCTTAAGCTCCACTGCGGCATCAAAGATGCGACGCACCTCGCGCCATCGATCGCTCTGAGCCATGTTGCTCATTCGACCTTGACCTCCGCCTGACTTTCCACTGGAACGCCGCGGTACTGACGCTCAAGGTATGCCCGAGCGAAGCGCCAGTCGCGCTCGACCGTAGGGACACTCACACTCAAAACGCGTGCGATCTGCGCCATCTCCATCGCACCAAAGATTCGAAGCGACGCTACCTGCGCGGATCGCTCATCCACCTTGGTCAACGATGCAAGCGCATCTTCTAGTTCAAGCACGCCGGCAACGTCGTCGACCTTGCTAGGCTCGAAGGTTTCAAAGTCCACCCCGCGACGTCCACGCCCGCGCTTTGCGGAGGAGCGGCGCCGCGCGTGATCGACAAGCACATTTCGAAGAACGATCGCTGCGGTCGCGGCGAAATGCTCTTCCGACGCAAATTCGCCGGCATCGCGCTGCGCGAGTTTCAGGAATGCTTCATGCACAACAGCCGTTGGCTGAAGAGTGTGCCCCGCGGGCTGTCCACGCATATGCATGGACGACAACTCGTGGAGTCGATCGTAGATCCGCTCAAACAAACGAGACAGACTCGGAACTTCCGCTTGGCTCATCGCACACCCCTTGGGATAACCCTCTTCGCGCCAACCTCTTCAGGTCGACCTCGTCGCACAACCCACGAGACTCGAGCAAACGCAGGACGATGCGCCGCTCAACGCTGGGTGGGATGCAAACAAAGCAACGAAATCCCTATAGGGACTCATGCGTCAGCGGATGCACTTAAGCCTTATGAAGACGAAAGCCACCACCAACAGCATGTTGCAGTCATCGCGCCATCACCCACCCTTTTGCGCGACGTGATGCAACGATGCAGCGAATCTGGCGCAAGGCAAGTGACCTTCGCTCGAGTTCTATCGAATCTTTGCGATTTGGCAAATCTCTTGCAACACGTTGTCCACGAGCGACTTCCGTGACGCAGCTGCGAACTGGCGATCTGGCTGAGAATATCAATGCTCGATTGCGCTCAAGCGTAAAAAAGCCAACGGCCCGCCGTAAGGCGGGACGTTGGCGCAGAGGGACGACGATTCCGAGAACTCAGTCGCGAATACCTTCCGAGAAGTCGAAGGTCTGTCGGTGCACTTCAACTCCCTTGCTATCACGCACCACGAGATCGAGGGTTGTGATGCCTTTCAGGTTGAGACCTTCAATTTTGGCGTCGTACGTGGCGCCAGGAGCATCCACAGACGGAACCAAGGTGATTGGCTCGATCGACTTGCCAATCTCCGCCGACAAGGTGTAGCCCTCAGAAGGAGCGAGGATGCCGCGCCAACGCATCTCGCCGCGATCAACGCGCACGTCGAAACGATCCGCGCTGACGACGATCCCCATCGACGGGTGATAGAACGTCGCCGCGTCGATGTGGGTGGCAAACATCATGTGCTCGCCAACGAGGTAACCGGCGGCGGTCACTTCAGCAGGGAGCAGTCCCTTGGCCGCAGCGTTGAAGAACAGATCTTGGGTGATCGGCGTTTCGCCGATGCCCGTAAACATAACCTCAAGTCGTGGGTCTGGATTCATGGTGACGAGCAGATTCCCCATGCGCAGCGAGTCCGGTGTGCTTTCATCGCCGCGACGGAAACTGGTGACTGGACCGACTACAACGTTCTCCGCAAACTCCAAGAAGTTGCCGAGGTCGGGGATCAGATACTCGTTGCCCTTCGCGTCGACGTACACGTGACCAGCCATCTTCAAGGTCGCACCACTCGTTGCTGGGTACTTCCACTGCGTACGGGGTGGCAATTGGAACAGGCTCGTCGGGTATTGGCCCTGAGTGTTCCGTACGCCCAATTTGCCGAGGAACGACACTGGCAATTCGTCCATGTAGCGCAGATAGACACCGACCGCGAGACCAAAGTAGTTGTCTTCGATGATCGTCTGGATCTCGGGATCGCGCATGAGCGCTCCGACTGGGTTCAGGCGTGCTTCGGTCGTGCTGAAGATCGAGCGCACCGGTCCGAACCGGACCGGACCGCACTCTGGGCAATACGTCGACATCACGAAGTCGCGGGTTGCCGCGTTGACGTCAGACAAGCGGTCGAAGTTCGCTGCGCCAATCTGCGCAACGAAGCCGCCGTCCTCATTCACGACTTCAGTGCCGCTGATGATGAAGGTCTGGCCGTCGATCGACAATGGAATCTGCACGATGCGACCGAGCGCTTCGAGCGTGCGGTTTTGGGCATCAATGTTCCAAAGTGGCCCTTCGACGCTCCAAACTTCCAGCGGCTGCTTTTGCGTCAGCGCTGCCCCGTTGTGGAGCACCGCGACTTGTTGTGCGCTGGCGAGTGAGGTGAGCAAGAGGCTACAGAGTGCAGCGGCAGTACGCATTGACATAGTGAGTCGACCTTTCTGTGTCGTTCTTGATTGGAGTCGTCGGCCTGGAAACCCAGGTCAACCGTCGACTTTGATTTCGTAGGTTTCGGCCTTGGGCGCAGAGGCGATACACCGGCGGTGCTGCCTCGGAGCCCGTCGCTTTATCCACGCGAATCCCGCCGCTGATCCATCACGACCGGTGTGGTTTTTGTCGTTCGTGGGTGGACGCATGATCAATGCACGCGCAAATGCAGCGTCAATACACAGCTCGTGCGCGCCCG
>JAIYCA010000309.1 GCA_027488265.1 Planctomycetaceae bacterium | reverse complement strand
GGGAATCTCGATGCGATGCACGTCGTAGAGGTGCGCTTGGAGAGCCACTTCAGATGCAAAACGCTGCTGCACTTGCGCGGGCACCGGAATCGCCGCCATCGAGGCAAGCATGCTTCCGTCGAGCGGACTCAGCGGCTTGACCGACCACGCTTCAACAAGCGTCTGCATTGCCCAAACCGCGAGGTGGTGGTTGTGGCGACGAACGCGCTCCCAACCAATTCGATCCCCACCAATTCGATCCCCACCAAATCGATCAAAGTACTGCAGCGCCGCGGGTGCCGTGAGCCACGGCGTCATGTCGCGTGTGCCCTGCCAATCGAACTCGCGGACGAGTCCTTCTCCATAGCGATGACTTGTTGCGATTGGCTTCAATCGCTCGGTGAATGCCCCCACGCCCGCGACAAACGCGCAACCCTTCGGCGCACAAACCCACTTGTGCAGATTGCCCGTGTACGCGTCGCAAGCGATCGTGTTGATGTTGAGGTCGATCGAACCCGGCGCATGGGCACCATCGATCAGGACGAGAATGCCGCGGGCTTTCGCGGCTTCCGCGAGTTGCACGACGGGTACGACCAGCGCCGTCGGGCTCGTGATGTGATCGATCAAGAGAAGGCGCGTTCGCGCTGAAAAAGCCGCGATCACAGGCGCGAGGAATTCATCTGGCCCCGACACCGGTAGAGGTACGGCGACTTCGCGCAGCACCACGCCGAACTCATCGGCCAGTCGTCTGATCGATTGTCGCATCGCGCCGTATACGTGATCGGTTGTCACGATTTCGTCGCCGCGCTTCCAATCAATCGATCGAAGAACGGCGTGTACTCCTTCGGTTGCGTTCGTGACGAAGCCGAGTTGATCTGGTGCGGTACCGACGAAGCGCGCCACGGCACCACGTGCATCCCGCAATAGATCGTCCATTCGCCGCCCGAGCATTTCGATCGGACGCGCTTCGACCTCCATCCGCCAACGATGCTGCGCCGCGAGCACTTCGTGAGGCACCGACCCGAAGCTGCCGTGGTTCAGGAACGTGTAGGAGCGATCGAGCGGGAAGAGATCCGCGAGGTCTCGACCGTCGCCAAGACCAATCGGTTGGGGAGCGGGTGGCATCTCGGGAAGGTAGTGCGGCGACCCCGAAAGAGGGCTGCCGGCCTCACTCGCCCGCCCGAGCCCGAACAGCCCGCGGCCGACGGGTGGAACTGGGCACGTCGCTGGGCCCGCCACCGCCGAATTTCAAATTCCGCAGGCAACCCCCTTGCGCATGGGTTCTGTTTGGGCGAACATCGCCCGAACAAAAGTTGGAGTCAGGACCGAACAGCAGCCGAATATCAGTTCAGCACCAAACGCCTTCCAAACGGAAGCCGGCAGACCAAAGCTCAACAGCACTTCTCCAGATGCAATCCAAAGCCACACGTCCTCGCCACCTCTCGAACGCCGGAGCGCGCTCGATGTGGCAGGTTTCCGGCGCGTCTGCATCGCGCGCCACCATTCAGACTGTCCCGGGCAGTTCAGATTCCCGGGACGACATCCAGTTTCCAACTCTGCGGGGGAATCGCGAGCACGGAAACGCTACCGCGAGCGCACGGCGAAATGGAATCAGAAGTGGAATCGGTGGTGACGCCACTGATTCCGCACTCGATTCGATCGTCGTGATGCGAGAAGGAGAACGAGACATGCGTGGAAACAATTTGCAGAGCGGAATCACGGAGATCGCGTTTCAGCGCGTCACATCGAACGCTCTTGAACTCTTGAGCGCGCGCGAGGCGCAGCGTGAATGGCCGTTGGTCATGATTGGACCGGGCGGTGATTTCACCCGTCGATATGTCGCAAGCGGTCAGAACATCACGCGTGAACGCGTGGTGACCCATGCTCAAACGGTTTCCGCCGACGGCGCGAGCGTTCGATCCGCCGCCGCGGATATCCCGATGTTCCGCGATGGATTTGGGCTCCGCAACGCCCTTCGCCAGGTGCGGGAGCGATTCGCAGCCATCGCGCACGAGATCTTCACGACGACCACGATCGTTGATGACGATGAAACCGAGGGCGAAGTCAACGTCGACGGCGGCGACGTCGCTCATGAAGAGAACCGATCACAGTTTGAAGCACGCCGTACGCGGCTTGAAGGAAATCACGATGAATCTCACTCCGAAGCAACTCCGCGTCCTGCGCATGATTCACGACTCTCGTCGAACGCAGGGGTACTCGCCAACGATGCAGGAGATCGCCGACCAACTCGGCGTCAGCAAGGTTACGGTGTTCGAGCACGTCGAAGCGCTCATCGCGAAGGGAGCGCTGATTCGGGACAAGAACAAGGCACGCTCTTTGTCGATTGCGCCTGAGTTTGAATTCCCTCAAGTCGCCGCACGCGGAAGCGAATTCGGCGACGGCGAGGAGTTGCCGACACGCCAGTTGCACGCCGATCTCGGTGGCGGAAGTTCTACGGCCGGCGACATCGCCGCGCGGTTGTCGTTTCCGCTTGTCGGAAAGGTCGCAGCGGGTTACCCCATTGAGAAGTTTGAGCAGAGCGAATCGCTTGAACTCGAGGCGTTGTTCGGGCCGCGCGTTCGCTCAGGCTCGCGTGGAGGGTCTCGCTCCGATGACACCTTCGCTCTGCAAGTCGACGGGATGTCCATGCGCGATGAGGGGATTCTTGATGGCGACTACGTGCTCGTCGCTAAGCGAAAGACCGCGCGGGATGGAGAGCGCGTTGTGGCACTTCTTCCGAACGGCGAGACAACATTGAAGACGCTTTTCCGCGAGCCCGATGGGCGCATTCGGCTTCAGCCAGCGAACCCCGACTTCGCGCCGATCATCGTCGATCGCTGCGAGATCCAAGGCATCGTGATAGGTGTGTTGCGTCGGTATTGACGCAGCGAATGTGTGCCGTGCGCGGTGTGGTCGCGTGGGGCATTCGCGTGGGTTTGCGCATGAACGAACGCCGCCACGCCAGCCCTGAGCACAAACTCTCGCGGGATCTGTCACGTGGCCCGCAACGAACGAATCGCTTGAAGCGCCGTCTCGGCTGGATCGACTCCGGTCGAGACGGCCTCTTTCATGCGTCGCACAATCGCGCTGCCAACGATCGCGCCGTCGGCGTGCTGGCCCACCGCGGTGACGTGAGCGGCGGTCGAGATTCCGAAGCCCGCGGCGATCGGAGCATCGGTGAGCGCGCGAATGGCCCTCACGCGCTCGGCGATCTCCGGCGCGTCGTTGCGCTCACCGGTGACTCCGGCGCGTGCGAGGAGATAGACGAAACCGGTCGACAGTCGCGCGAGTCTTTCAAGGCGATCCGTCGGCGTCGATGGTGAGACCAACGCGCAGAACCCGGCGCCCTGTTGCACTGCGAAACTTGAGACTTCGGCTGCCACACTCGGATCGGCGTCAGGAACGATGAATCCTGCGAAGCCGGATGAGACCGCACGCGAAACAAACGCCTCGAGCCCCATTCGTTCGACGATTGAGATCGAAACCATCGCGACCATCGGCGTCGCTCTGGGCGTGCGGGCCACCATTTCAAAGATCTGGTCTGGCGTGGTACCGGCGATGAGCGCGTGATGCATCGACTCCGCGATCACGGGACCGTCCGCGATTGGATCGGAGAAGGGAAATCCGATCTCAAGAAGATCTGCGCCCGCGTCTGCGGCGCCAGCGAGAATGCGCTCAGTCGTCGCGAGATCGGGATAGCCCGCGGTGATGAATGGCATCAACGCAGCACGATGCCCCGCGCGAGCGGGTGCGAAGGCCGAACGAATGCGTTCAATACCGTTGGGCGCATGAGGAGACATGTCGGGGAGAGTAGTCGAGCCGCAGTGCGCGCGTGTCAAGCCGTGTCAAGACGCGACAAGTCGTGGCGAGTCGTGGCGACAGAAGAACAAGCAGTGAGGAGCATGCCCTGCCTACGCGATCAACTCGGCAGACGAAATCCAACCTTCGCAAGCGCCGTGGATCGAACGACTCCGACCTCCATCATGTGTCGCGCGATCGCTTCTGCCGTCGTTTCGGCGATTTGCGGGTCCGCCGGCGCGACTTCGCCGCGCGCGGTGGATCGGTATCGATCAGCGAGTGCCCAACTCGTTGTGGCGGCGTCGTTCGCGTGGCGCGGGATCACGTGAAGATGAAGATGTTTCACCGCTTCGTTGAAGGTGATCGAGTAGGTGCGCTCGCATCCCGTGGTCGCACGAACCGCCGCCGCGAGTGCGGCCAAAATCGTGCCGATCTCCCCCGCCTCTTCGGGCGTCATCTCATCAAGGCCTGAGCGATGCGCGCGGCTCGCGACCATCATCCAACCTGCGATTGGCACAGGGTCGACGTGGCGCAGCAAGACCCAACGCGGACTTTCGAGATAGACGCGCTGTGCAGCTGGACAGAAGGGACAAGTGCCGTTGGTGCTGGTAGCCATAAAGGTGCTCGGGGACAACTATTCTGCTGAGCTGCTGACGGAAACGGCTTGGGAAGTTCACGGCGGATCGCGCAGTTTGACGCCATGTCGCGCGGTGTTTCCGCGCACACGACGATTGGATTAAACCTTGTAACCCTCTGGTCCGCCATCCTTGATGTACTTGTCCGCGATCGCCTTCGTAAGGTCGACGTCGCAGATGTTTGCAAGCGTTGCGAGCCAAGCGAGGACGTCGGCAAACTCCTCTTCGAGGTTCGCTTGATCGAGCTTCCCGCGCTCGCGGTTCGCGATCGCGTGCGCGAGTTCGCCTACCTCTTCGACAAACCAGAGGTACGTGCCGGGAGCGCCGCGCGCTTTGTCGGTGGCGTAGTACTTGTCGCGGATGAGCTGTTGGAACTGGGAAATCTGCATCGTGCGTTCCGATTTTGGCTTCCGAATGGAAACGGTTTGTGTCGATGGCCGCGTATCGCGCGGACGATCGAACAAAAAAGCCCCGCAAACACGGGGCCGGAAGCGTCCACGGCGGGATTCGAACCTGCAACCTTTGCCTTCGGAGGGCAACGCTCTATCCAATTGAGCTACGCGGACAATGCGCGCGAAGTGTAGCAAACGCCGCGACGCGGGCGCGCGACGGAAATCGACCTTACAAGGGTCGGCCAAGTGCTCGACAAGTGCTCGACAAGTGCTCGACAAGCACCTCGTCACGGCTCACGCGGCGTACGAAACCTTCTCATTTTCGCACGCTCGCCGCCGTACACTCGCGCCTCACGTCGTCGCGGTTGCGGCGCTGGTTCTATCGATGACGGTTCGCCCATTTCCAATCGCTGCGCTCACGTTCCTCTGTTCACTTGGAACAGGCATCCTGTGGAACGCGCTCTACTTCATCGCCGAGCGTGAGTACGGATTCACGCAGCGGGACAGTCTTCTCCTCGCGTTCCTCAACGGCGTGCTCTACACATTCGTCGCGATGCGCGCGGGACCAACGGTGCGGTTCCTCGAACGTCATATGTCGGCGCGCTCCGCACTTGGACTGGTGCTCTTGGTGCAAGCCGCGATGGCACCATTGGTACTGATCCCGTCGGTCGCGGTTCTTTGGGTGAGTGCGATTGCGATGACAGCACTCGGTGCACTGCAATGGCCAATCGTGCAGGCGTACCTCGCGGCGGGTCGGCACGGCGCAGACATGCGCAACGCGATCGGTTGGTGGAATGCTTCTTGGATGCTTGCGACGGCGATTGGTCTCGCGCTTGCAGGCCCGCTCGAAGCGGCGCAACTCACGCGGTGGGCGATCCCCATGTTGCTTCCGGTGAATCTCCTTGCGCTCGTCTTCTTGGCGCAGTTTCCGAAACGACCCGCCTCGCACGATGCGCACGAGCAGGCACGCCACGTTCCGCCGACCTACCGCCCGCTCCTCGCCGCAGCGCGAGTCTTGCACCCGATGGGCTATCTCGTCATCGGTGCACTGTCACCGATTCTGCCCTACCTCTTTGAGAAACTCGCGACCCCCGCTTCCATGCAGGCACCACTCGGCGCTACGTGGCACGTGGCACGATTTCTCGCGGTCATCCTCCTTTGGCAGACGGCGTTTTGGCATGGTCGTGCGGCCAGCCTCATCGCAGCGGGCGTACTTTTGACTGCAGGATTCGCCTGCGCGGTCGCAGCGCCGAATGAATGGGGAATCGCGCTTGGCCTCTTCGCGCTCGGTCTTGGGCAGGGAACGATCTACTACAGCGCGATCTACTACGGGCTCGCCGTGGGTGCCGCCGAAGTCGACGCTGGCGGCATTCACGAAGCACTCGTCGGCGCGGGGTACTTCATGGGACCCGCGCTCGGACTCGCCGTCTTCTCTTTGGGTGGAAGTCCATCGGTCTTCATCGGCACGGTGGTCGGCGCACTTTGCGTCGGCGGAGTGCTGGCGGTCGTTCGTGGCTTCCGAGTGAAGGTTCGAACGGTCGTGTGACCACACAGTCTGAGCACAAAACCTGAGCACGAAACACGGCAGCGCACTGCGCTCACGCAGGCGAAGCCTTCTTGCTCACCGCCGTCAACGCCGCGAGTGCTCGTTCGCGCGCTTTCGTGTGTTCCACGATCGCGTGTGGATACTCGACACCAAGCGTGATTCCCGCCGCGCGCAAGGCGAGCGGCGGCGCATCGAACGGCGCGATGGCGAGTTGCTTCGGCACGCGCGCGAGTTCCGGCACCCAACGGCGGATGTACTCGGCCTCCGCGTCGAACTTCTCCGCTTGCGACGTCGGATTGAAGATGCGGAAGTACGGCGCCGCATCGGCGCCAGAACCAGCCGCCCACTGCCACCCAAGCGAGTTGTTCCCGAGGTCCGCATCAACGAGCGTATCCCAGAACCACTTTGCGCCTTCTTGCCACGGCAAGAGGAGATGCTTCACCAAGAAACTGGCGACAACCATCCGTACGCGATTGTGCATCCAACCTGTCGCCCACAACTGCCGCATGCCCGCGTCGACGAGTGGATAGCCCGTCTGTCCACGCTGCCACGCGCGCAGCGCCTCGCGATCGTTGCGCCACGGAAAGCGTGCGTACTCCGGTCGCAACGGCGCGAGATCGGTTTTCGGGAAGTGGTAGAGCACATGCGTGCCGAACTCGCGCCACAAGAGCTCTGCGAGGAACTTGTCGGTACTCGCTGCTGGTGAAGACGACGACGCGAGCGCTGTATGCCAGACGCGACGAATGCCGATCTCGCCAAAGGCCAGATGCGGCGAGAGCAACGACGAACCGTCAACGGATGGCTGATCTCGCCCGATTGGATAACTCGCCATCGCGCCGTTCGTGAATGCGCGAAGCCGCCCGAGCGCTGTGTCCTCGCCGGGTATCCATTTCGCGCGGAATCCCGCGGCCCAGTCGATCTCGGGCTCAAGGTGCAGCGAGGCGATCGAAACACCCGAAGGCGCACCATCGACGGCGGGCAACAACTTCGGCGCCGCCTTCGGTTGCGCAGGCGCGGGCCGCGCGCGCACGTTCCGTGAGAACGGCGTGTACACCTGATAGGGACGCCCCTCCTTCGTCGCCACTTCTTCTGGGTCGAAGAGATGGTTCCCGCAGTACGCCTTCCATGAAACACTGAGCGCATCGAGCGCGGCTTCTACGCGACGCTCCTGCGCGAGGGGTGCCGGCTCAAATCGCCGATTCCAAACAACTTCCTGCACGTCGTACCTCTTGACGAGATCGACAAGCGTCTTCGCTGCTTCGCCCTCGAGAATCGTCAGCCGAGAGCCCGCTTGCTCGAGCTTCGCCGCAAATGCCGTCAAACTCCGCGCGAGCCACCAACGCTGCGCGCCGCCCAACGGCCATGCGCCTTCTTCGCCGTCGGAATGGATGTACACGGGGAGCAGCGCATTCGCTTGCGCGGCGCGCACGAGCGCAGGGTTGTCATCGAGACGAAAGTCGCGGCGGATCCACCAGATGGCGCGGCTTGTCATGACTGTTGCCCCAGCGTGGCGTTTTCGGGCTTCAAGCGACCAAGTTCAAGTCGGAGCACAGCTTCGAGTGTCGGGTGTGCAAAGCGAAAGCGCTCGCGCTCAAGCACGGATGGGCGAACGAATGCGCCTTCGAGGAGCAGTCGCTGACCCATTTCGCCAAAGAGTGCACGTACGACAAATGCCGGTAGTGGTGCGAACGCTGGACGCCCGAGTACACGCCCGAGTTCTTTCGCAAACGCACGTTGCGGAACGGCCGCGGGCGCGACGAGGTTCACCGCGCCGCGAACGCTGTCGTTGAGTGCGAGGAAGACGAGCCCTGCGACGAGGTCATCGAGCGAGATCCAACTCATTCCCTGCTGACCATTGCCGATCGGACCGCCGGCGCCCATGAGAAACGGAAGCCGCATGCGAGCGAGGGCGCCGCCTGCCGACGCGAGCACAACACCGACGCGAGCGTGCACGGTGCGAACACCTGCATCGCGCGCGGCGACGGTGGCGTCTTCCCATGCAGTGACAACATCCGCGAGATAGCCGGTTCCTGGCGCGCTGCGCTCGTCGACACGCTCATCGCCGCGATTGCCGTAGTAACCAATCGCGCTTGCGGAGATGAACGCACGCGGCTTCGTCCGTGCACTTGCAATTGCTCGCGCGACAGCCGCAGTTCCAATCGTGCGACTCTCGCGAATACGTTGCTTGCGCACGGCATTCCATCGGCCGTCCGCGATGCCTTCAACCGCGAGGTGCACGACCACGTCGAGATCCTCAACCGACTCGGGCGTCATACCGCGCTCTGCATCCAGCGGGTTCCAGCTGCGTTCGCTCGGACCTCGCGGATTTCCCCGGACGAAGCGCACGACGTCGTGCCCGCCCGTCGACAGAAACGCGCAGAGTTGGCGGCCGACGAGCCCAGATGCGCCCGTTACACCGACGCGCAGACGCGTCGCGCCAAATCGTTCGTTGAACTCCGCGTGCCGACGCA
Organism: Planctomycetaceae bacterium; assembly: GCA_027488265.1. Taxonomy (GTDB): domain Bacteria; phylum Planctomycetota; class Phycisphaerae; order Phycisphaerales; family SM1A02; genus QWPT01. The sequence goes on along the minus strand of JAIYCA010000309.1, from coordinate 2,401 downwards.
GATCTTCGCGGGTTCGCGCATGGCGGAACGCGAATTGCCGATCGAGTTCGCCATGGAAGATCCGCTGTCCAAGACGCCCGAGGATGCCAAACGGTGGGTCGTAGACGATTTTGTCTTCAAGACGCGAGCCCTCACCCTCCGCGATGAAACGATGGCGATGACGCCACGAGCCAAATGGCCCAGTGAGCTGCTCGTCGACAAACTGCTCGCCCGCAACGACGTCGCTGTGTACCGCGACGAGTTCCAGTTTGACGGGCCCCTTACGAATTTCGATTTCCGCCCGCGCGCCATCGACAAGCGGCGAGGCTTCACGCTTCACGCGGATGTTCTCCCACGGCGGAATCAAGCGATGAATCGCACCTGAACGAAAGTGCCACGCTGAAAGCAAGCTCGCAGGCACGGGCATTGGGGTCGATTTCAAGTACTCATATCGTCCGGTCATAGGTGCTTCTCACGGATTGCGACGGGCGCGACCAGTCGATTGCGCGTTCGGATTTCTGGGTTCTTCGCGCGGAAAAAGTGATGGTGTCGTTGCGGACGACTTCGCCGATGATTTCGCCGATGATTTCGCCGAAGTCTTGATGGGCGAGTTCGCAGATTTCGTCCCCCGCTCCGGCGCGTGCGCAGAGTTCACGTCTGCCACACTTCCGCCCTCCCACCGCTTGCCGTTGATGAGTACGTCGCGCAACGCGACAAACGTCTGCGCTTCACGCGCGCGCACATCGTCCGTTCGGCCCCGCGCCGACGCAAGCGGGAGTTTCATGCGGGGATTGTCCGCGAGCACCGCGTTGTTTCGCGCGAGAAATGCCCAGTAGAGCGGCCCAATCGGGCAATCTTTCCCAGGTGTAAAGCGACACGTGCGGCACGAGTCGCCCATCTTCTCGAGGTACGCCGAACCGCTCACGTACGGCTTTGTCGTCATCTCCGAAGTCGCATACGTCGCCATCGCGAGCACATTCGGTTCAACGACCCAATCCCACGCATCGATGTAGGCAATCCAGAACCAGTCGCAGAGTTCGCGCGGCGAAACACCCAACAACGTGGCGAGGTTGCCGAGCACCATCAATCGTGTGATGTGATGGCTCCATCCTTCGGCCCAGACATCTTCGACCACATGGTCGAGGCATGCGAGACCACTCGGTGCGCCCCAATAGGTGGGAGGAACCCCGGCGTCCGCTGCCAGAAGATTTGGTCGCGCGCCGCCATCGACGCCTGCGGGCGCCGGCTGTATTGGCTGCCACGCTTCACCCTTCCAGCGCGCGAACCCGCCATCGCCTGGTTGTGCGAGCGGAGCTTCATCGGCTGCGCGCCCTGCGCGAAAACCATCGGTCGCGCGATGCACTTGGTAGACGAACTCGCGCCATCCGAGTACTTGTCGGATGAATCCCTCTTGGCTCGAAATCGGAAGCGTGAGTGCTGCGACGTCATGGACGACCTGCCGCGGAAGCAACCGATGCAGATTCATCAGCGGCGAAATCCGGGTGTGAAAAACGCCACGACTGCGGCGACTCATCGCGTCTTCGTAGGGACCGAAGTTCGGAAGGCATGACTTCTTCGCCCAATTCCAAAGGCGGTCGATTTCGGCGCGCGTCGCGGGAATCGCCGCGATGTCGAGCGTGCCAGGATGCCGCGCGAAGCGAGTCTCGATGATCGACGCGACTTCTTCGCGGAGTGGTGAACCCGGAAACTCGGGAGGCGTCGGGGCGGGCGGTGTTCCGTCCCAACGGCGGCGATTCTCCGCGTCGAAGCTGAACTTGCCCCCGACCGGCTTCCCCGCCTCCATGAGGATGCCCGTGCGACGCCGAACGGCTTGGTAAAAGCGATCCATGCGCCAACCCTCGGCGGTGCGTCCTGCCTCGAGGTCGGCTGCCGTCGTGAGAAATCCATCATGCGGCTCGAACGCGAGAAGTCCCGCCGACACGAGCGGGGCGAACTCTGCGCGCATCTCGCGCTCCGCAGGTTCCATGCAGCGCGCGGTGCCACGCGACGCGAGGTATGAGCGGAGGAGCTCAACCATCGGTTCGTCGCCCGAAAGAACCTCGACCGAGTACCCGTGGTCCGCGGCTTCGAGGGCGAACTTCCGCTGCGAAAGCAGAATCCACGCCAAGCGCTGCCGGTGATAGGGCCGCCGCGAGAACCACTCGCCACTTTCGAGCAAGATGAGCCGCGCTGAGCGACGGTCGACGCGCGCGGTAGGCCCAATCGCCAGACTCAATTGGTCGGGCAGGACCACCACGATCGATTCGGATGGTTGTGCGGCGCTGCCAGTACGAGGCGCGTTCTGCTGAGCCGATGGATCCACCCGCACGGCCAACTGCGAGCGCGCTGCCAACTCAGCGGCGAATACCTCGCGGTCGAACGGGCGGTTGCGCTCAGGCATGGGCGGCGTGGTTCGCCTGCG
>JAIYCA010000013.1 GCA_027488265.1 Planctomycetaceae bacterium | reverse complement strand
CAATAAATGTGATCGCTTGGCGACGCTGCATCATGACGAGTGCGCCTCGCTGCGCACTGCTGCCGAATGGCAAGAGCGCGAACCAGGTGCGCTTACGATCAGCGCATTGACAGGCGAAGGTGTCGATGAATTGCGCGCGCGGGTGCTTGCGTTGGTTGCGGGCGGAGTTGAGCGGCGCACACTGCGCATTCCGATCGCGAGTGCGCGATTGATCGATGCAGTTGAAAAGCGCTGCGTTGTGCATGAGCGCCGCTATGTCGACGATGAACAGCACGGTCAAGCAGTCGAACTCGACGTCGAAATCGGTGATCGTCAAATTGAAGCGCTGCTTCCGATGGGCGAGTTCCTTGTCGACGGAAACGACGCGCGTCCGAAGCGGGCAGGCTGGGGCAGTGGAAAGCGAAAGCCGCCGCACCTCGTCGACGACGGCGAACCGTGAGTGTTTCCACTCCTGCGTCTCTGCGCGTTTCAGCCGGTTGCTACGCGAAAATCTCGCGTGCGAGCGCGACGGCTGCTTTCGCGCGTTCGGTATTCAGCGGTGGTTCGCGCAGAAAGACCAACGGTTGTGCGTTTCGTTCAAGCGCCCAGTAGATCGCGATGCGCGATTGATTGCGCATCGCGCCTGACCAGAAGCCGTCGCCGCCGCGCCCGTAGGCCATGAGTTCGCCAACGCGCGGCTTCTTGTCCCAGCGTTCGATGTGCGAGCCGAGAAGCGCCGTTGCAAACGCTTCGAATCCACCAGTCGAGCCGCACACAACGATGACGTTTTCGCTGCGCGGCATGAACTGCGCGAACGCCTTGCGCAGCGTCGATTGAAAGCGCGGCACATGACTGTCGAAACTCGCGGAATGGTCGGGCACGAGTTCAACATGGCCTGATGTACTCGGCCCGATCGCGCGAAGCCGCGCAGCCGTACGCGCTTCTGCATCGCGAAATGCGATTTCGTCTCCGACGGATGCTTGCTCGACAAACGCGAATGCTTCATCGAGCGCGGCGTGCAATGCGCGCCCGCGGAGGTTCCGCGTCAGGGCAAGTGCTACGACGAGATTTCGGTGCACGGTTTCGAGCGTGCGCCATGCGTTCGGAACAACGGCTGGCGTATCGCGAAGGGTCGGTTGTGGAGCGCGTTTGACGTGAATGTCGAGCGCCGCACCATCGCGCCACGCGCGGAAATCGACGTGTCGACCCGATGGCGTTTCGACCTCGTACTCGACTTCGCAGCCCGCGAGAAGCAGTTGTTCTGCAACGAGACATTCTGCGCAAATGGTCCGCACACGATCAAGTCGCGCGTCCGCTGAGTTGGGCTTCTCTTCGGTCGCGCTCGGTGATTTCGCGTGCTGCGCGGCCGCGGCTCGCTCTGTGAAGAGTTCAGACGAATCGTCGAGTCGGCGTCGGAATGCACGCAAACTTGCGGGCTCGATCAGCGCGGCCCACTGCTCGTGGTGCTTCGCAAACGATCGAAGCAGTCGTTCAACGAGGCGGCGAAGGTCATCTTGATCGTGCGCGGAGCGCGCCATGCGAGATTTATCGGCGGAGGCGGACGAGTGCGCAAGTAGGGGGCGCGCGCGCGGGAACAGGCACGCCACGCGAAGTCGAAGCGTGCACGTCGTAACGATTGTGCAAGGCGAGATCGGCAAGAATCGCCGAAGAGCGGCCACTCGGGCGAACACACGTGGCTTCAATCGCCGACGCAAGGGACGGAGTGGACGAGGTCATCGAAGGTTGTGCGCCGATTAGGGTCGGGCTGTTCCGATCTCTCGGCCACGAACGCTGGCCACAAACGCTGGCACTGTCTTGGGAGTCGATCGATGCGAATTGGTGAAATGCTCGTCCGTCTCGGAGTCCTCAAGCCTGCACAGGTTGAGTCAATCCTCGAAGAACAAGAAGCCACCAACGAGCCGTTCGGCACCATCGCGGAACGCATGTTCGCGGTGTCGCCCGACACGATCGAGCGTGTTTGGATTGAGCAAACGCAAGATCGCGCGACACTCTTCGACGCCGATCGCGGCATTGATGATGACGCGCGCGAACTCGTCATTCGCCGCCAAGCGTGGCAATTCGGCATCGTGCCGCTTCGCCTCGATGATGGTTACCTCATCGCAGCGACGAGTCGCAAACAACTCCCGCGTGCGGTGCGATTTGCGACGCGCGTGCTCGGCATGGCCGTCCAGTTTGAAGTCGCGGAAGACGAAACGCTCGCTCGACTGCTCGCCCACCAGTACCCCGTGCGAGGTTCAGGCAAGGGGCTCGGCGACGACGCGCTTCCCGAGGGGTTCCGCCGCGCGGCATGAGTGGGGCGGTGGCTGTGCGGTGAGTTACGGGCGGCGCCGCGAGGTCATCTCGCTGCTGAGAATTCGCGCAACTTGACACCATGCGCCGTTTCGCTACTCTTCCCGACCGCTGCAAAGCAACGCCAACTTAGCTCAGTTGGTAGAGCATCGCATTGAAAATGCGAGTGTCCCCGGTTCAAGTCCGGGAGTTGGCATGAAACCGAGGTCCGCACTGCGGGCCTCGGTTTGTTTTTGCGCCGATCTCTGTGTGTTCGCCACGGATAGGTGATAGCCATTGCGCCTGTCACGGCGAAACTCAACAGCGGCGAAAATCAGAAGCAACGACGTGACGAAATCTCGTTGATCATGCGAGTTGTTCGCCAACGAGCCGAAGCGCTGCGGGACGTCCGAGTTGTTCGCGACGAATCGTAAGACGTCCAGCGGCGCGCTCGGCTTCAAGCGTTCCGAGAAGTTCCTCAACGATCCAAAGACGAATCGGCCGCGAGCCGTCGTAGCGCGCCACACCGCGACCCTCTTCCGATCGCGAAGCGCGCTCGAGTTGCGTCCAATAGCGACGCGTCCATGTGAGGGCGAGCGTTTCAGGAAGTCGAGCCATGGCGGCACGCGTCATCGAAGGCTCGGCGTAGATCCAGAGATCGTTCATCGCATTCGCGCGGCTGAGGCAGCACGCGGTGGCAACCGTGAGGTCGCCGATACAGATGACAGGCTTGATGAGCGCGCCACGATCAAGCAGAGGCTGATTCAGCCGTTGCACATGTGCGACGAGGTCTTCGCCACCGACGCGATAGCGTGAAGCAAGTGCTCCCGCATCGCGGAAAAAGCGGCGAAGGAGCGCGGAGCGATAGGTATTCCAATCGCTCGTCAACGCTTCGGGTGCGTGAGAATTCGAACGTCGGGTCGCGTGCTGTGCAACGCGCGCGTTGCTGCACGAATTTGATCGCGCGTCAGAACGCGATGACGTTCGTGATGGTTCGCGCGACTGTTCGCGTGACTGGTCTTTTGTATCGACGCGTGCGCCAACATCACGCGCGCACGACTCTCCATGTCGATCGTTGTTCATCAATCAGTCCCTGCGTCGGATCCAACCGCCGCGGGCGCAATGTAGCGAAGGTGAAGTTCGATGCGGGGCGTTCGGTCGTTCGCGCGAAAAATCTGCAGATTCATCGGTGAGCAACGAAGTCGTGCCGGAGTCGCACGAAAGTCAGCAGCGGGTCACCTCGATGGATCCGAGAAGCGTGGGGCGCGTGTCGCGGAGTGGTCCGAACTTCGCACGCCATTCGTCGAACGACGCGCGATCGAACTTCCAAGATGCGGACTCAAGTTCGCTTCCGCATTCATGCACACGATTGCCGAGTTGATCGATCGCGACGGAGCCACCGAGGTATCGGAGCGTGGGGTCGTTGCCGATGCGATTACTCGCCACAACGCCTGATTGATTCTCGATCGCGCGCGCGAGCAGCAGAGATCGCCAGTGTTCATGCCGAAGCGCTGGCCAGGAAGAACTCACCGTAAAAACCTCCGCTCCCGCTCGCGCGGCAAGGCGCCAGAGTTCCGGAAACCGAAGGTCGTAACAGATGAGCGGGCAGATGGTGACCGTCCCGAGGTCAACGAGCGCGAGTTGCGTGCCGTACGCGTAGCTCTCGCGTTCGCTTGGAAAGAGGAAGTTCTTGCGATAGATGGCTTTGCAATCGCCGGTTGGTGACACGATCGCGACGGTGTTTGCCAGTTTGCCGCCTTCGACAGGTTGCGCGAGGCCCGCTTG
>JAIYCA010000210.1 GCA_027488265.1 Planctomycetaceae bacterium | reverse complement strand
TCATCGCTGGCAGCGGCACCAACGCGACGAACGTTCGTGATGTACTCGCCGTTGCGCATGCAGCGATCGTCGGCAGTGATCTCAAGAAGGATGGCATTTGGTCGAATGATCTCGATCATGCGCGTATCGACCGATTTGTGCGCGTTGCGAAAGGGTGAAGTTCGGTTGTTCGGCGCGCACGTTCTCATGCGCGAAAGTGAGCGTTTTCCACTGTGAAGATCTACCTCAACGGTTCCATCGTCGACGAACGCGACGCGCACATCAGCGTGTTCGATCGCGGTTTTCTCTTCGGCGATGGCGTCTATGAACTCGTTCGATACTTCGAGGGTTTCGGCGTCGGTGAAGACGCGCACGCACAGCGCCTCGCGCGCAGTTTGGAACTCGCGAAGATCCGCGGCTTCGACGCGATGCAACTTGGCGCAATCGCGCGCGCAACGATCGCCGCGAACGAGCTCGCCGATGCGATCGTCTATCTCCAAGTCACGCGTGGCGCGGGCACGATGCGTTCACACGTACCAAACGAGCCACTGACACCAACCGTTGTCGCGATCGCAACGCCCGGCGAACCACTTGCATCGCTCGTCGCGCCATCGCAAGTTTCCGCGGTCACCGCCGAAGACCTTCGCTGGAAACTCTGCGAAATCAAGACGATTTCGCTGATGGGAAACATCCTGCATCTTCTTGATGCTGATGCACACGGAGCCAACGAAGCGATTCTCCACCGCGACGGATTCGTCGGCGAAGGCGCGTATTCCAACATGGCGCTCGTGTCGCGCGGTGTACTCGTAACGACGCCGATCGCCGAAGATCCGCCGATTTTGCATGGCACCGCGCGCGCAGATTTGCTCGTAGCGGCGCGCGCGCTCGGCATTCCGTTCGAAGTGCGACGCGTTCGCCTCGATGAACTCGCGAGCGCGGATGAACTCATGATCACGTCAAGTCGCCGCTTCGTGAGTGCCGTCGCCACACTCAACGGCCGCGTTGTAGGAAATGGCCAGTGCGGCCCCACGACGCGCAAACTCTTTGAATCGATGCGCGACTCCATCGCGCACGACATGCAACACACCGCAACCGCCCGCGCGCACGCACGCGCACATTGACCGAGAGTTTCCATGCAAAAGCCGCATCAACCGCCCGTGCTCGTGATTCAAGTTGGAAATACCCGCATCAAACTTGCGGTCTTTCGCGACAGCGATCCAGAAGATGTCGCGTTTATCGCGAAGGACGACGTCGCTGGCGCGCTTGAGAAAGCGGCCGCGATGTACGAGTCGATCGGCACCGACGCGGAGGCTTCCGTTGTGGTCGCGAGCGTGCATCCGAAGACGTCCGCCGCGTTGACCGGCGCGTTGCGCGATCAACTCGCGTGCGAGGTCTATGAAGTCCCGACCGACATGCCTGTCCCCATCGGGCTTTGCCTCGCTCCGGGTGCAAAGCCAGGCGTCGATCGATTGCTCAACGCGGCGGCCGCGTGGGACAAGATGCGGCAAGCATGCGTGATCGTGGATGCTGGAACGTGCATCACCGTCGACTTTGTCGACGGTGAAGGCGTCTACCACGGTGGCGCGATTGCTCCGGGACTTCGGATGCAGTTGAAGGCGTTGCACGAGCAAACCGCCGCGCTGCCGTCGATCGAATTTGATGGTGCGTTTGACGCGCCGACCGGCACGGCATGGGGCGCGGACACGCGCGAAGCGATGCTGCGCGGCGTGTATCACGGCGCGCGCGGACTCGTCTGGCGCCTCGTTGAGAAGTACGCCGAGGAGTACGGAGCCTTTCCGATCGTCCTCGCGACTGGCGGCGACAGCGCAGTTTTGTTCGCCGACGACGAACTCGTGACCCAGATCGTGCCCGACCTCGTTCTGCGTGGCATGGCGATCGCGGCCCGTCACGCGCTTGAGCCTGACGCGAATGATCTTGGCTCGCGCGGCGCGGGCGATCTCCGTGGCGGGTTCTCGCTCCTGCCCTCACAAACCGAACCGAAGCCAACGGGGCGCATGTCGATGCGCGAAGACGCGGCGACGGGTGGGCACGAGGCGCAGGAAGGGCATGGCCATAAGCATGATCAGGAGCATGATCACGAGCACGGTTCTTGCGGCGATGGCTGCGGATGTGAGCATGACCACGGGCACGACCACTCGCATCAGGACGCCGACGACAGCGATGAGAATGTGTGAGGGAGCGCCACGCGCAGAGCAGGAAGAACTCAGATTTCCGCGCGATTCTGAACATCTCAAGGAGAAACCCCAGTTTGGAGCTTCTCACTTCTTGCGAGCGACTTGAGCGATTTCCTCGCGTTTTCACCGCAAAGCGCCGATCTCACACGACATGACCGGAGTTCGTCCGGACAACATCACCCCACCACTTGCCACCCCTCCACTTGAGGTGGCTTGCTACCGCGCGACACCTCACGGTGCGGGTGCCGTTGCGACCATCGAGATCATCGGTGATGTCTCCGCGTGTTTGACGGCGCTCTGTGGCCGCGATGTCGAAGTGGGCGGACTTCGCTTGCGCAAGTTTGAACGGATCGACGAAGGCCTCGTCGCGCGCCTCGCGCTCGAACGCGCCCAACTCATGCCGCACGGCGGAACGCGCATCGTCGAGCGTCTCGCGGAATGGCTCGCCGCGCATGGAGCGCACTGGATCGATGATCCACTTGCCGCGCGCGCCGAACTCGATCCACTCGAAATCTTTCCCGAAGCCGAGGATCGCGTCGAAGCACTCGCGCTCGCGACGATGGCACGTGCCGCGAGCCCGCTTGCGGTTTCCATCTTGCTCGCCCAACGCGAACGGTGGGCCGCGCACGCGAACAACCCGCTCACCGCGGAGGATCACGCACGCTCCGCGCGCCTCATGCGGCTTGTGGACCCTGCGCGCGTCGCACTCGTCGGTCGACCAAACGCTGGGAAAAGCACCTTGTCGAACGCGCTTCTTGGCCGAGAAGCTTCGATCGTGAGCCCCGAAGAAGGGACGACGCGTGATGCCGTCAGCGCGCGCATCGACCTTGGCGGTCTTGTCGTGGAATGGTTCGATTTGCCCGGCCTTCGCACGAGTTCCGACGAAGTTGAGATGGCGGCGATTGATCTCGCACGCGGACTTCTGGCCGATGCTGATTTCGTGATTGCGCTCGCCGCGCCAGAGATCGCGTGGCCGGAGCTTGATCGCGCGCCCGATCTCCGCGTGTTCGCGCAAGTCGATCGCATGAACGACGCGAGCGACCACGCAGCGAGCGCGGCAACTCAACACGATGCAAGGCAATATGAGGCCGATCTCGCGGTCAGCGCAAAAACTGGCGAAGGGCTTGATGCTCTTCGCGCTGCGATCCGCGATCGGCTTGTCTCGAAGGAAGACCGCGCGAACACACGACCGTGGATCTTCGATCCGCGGCTTCTCAACACGTGGCGCGCGAGTCCGACGCGTGACGCGTGACGCGTCAGGCTCGGAGTTCGAGGCTCAAAGTCCTAGGCTCAAAGTCCCATGATCGAATAGCCGCTGTCGACGTAGAGCACTTGTCCCGTCGTTCCGCGCGAAAGATCCGACAAGCGGAACGCCGCCGCATCGCCATCTTCAGGCGCGACGATGTTGCGCGGCAACGGTGCGACCT
>JAIYCA010000340.1 GCA_027488265.1 Planctomycetaceae bacterium | reverse complement strand
TGGTGACGCGAACGACATTCCGTCACTCTTGCGCGCGTATCGCGCGGCGGAGCGTTCGGCGGATCGACCGACACTTGTGATTGTCGATAGCCACATTGGCTACGGTTCGCCGAAGAAGCAAGACACAGCGAGCGCGCACGGCGAGCCGCTTGGTGACGCGGAAATCGCGGCAACGAAGCGCGGGTACGGTTGGCCTGAAGACGCGAAGTTCCTCGTGCCAGACGGCGTGAAGGAGCGCTTCACGGAGAAACTCGGCGCGCGCGGTGCAGCGGTGAGTGCGGAATGGAAGACGCGATTCGAGGCGTATGCGAAGGCGTATCCGTGGCTCGCGGCGGAAGTCGAAACGATGCTTGCGCGCGGGCTTCCTGAAGGTTGGGACAAGGATCTCAAGCCATATCCCGCGGACGCGAAGGGCAACGCCTCGCGCAATACCTCGGGGCAAGTGCTGAATCAGATCGCGAAGAACGTGCCATGGATGATTGGTGGCAGCGCAGATCTCGCGCCAAGTACGAAGACGCTGCTCACCTTTGATGGCGCGGGCGCGTTCCAAAAAGGCGCGTTTGGCGGCCGAAATCTGCACTTTGGTATTCGCGAGCACGCGATGGCGGCGATCGTCAACGGTCTCACGCTTTCAGGTTTGCGCGCGTACGGTTCGGGCTTCCTCATCTTTAGTGATTACGCGCGCGGCGGCATTCGCTTGAGTTCGATCATGGAGTTGCCCGCGCTCCACATCTTCACGCACGATTCGATTTACGTCGGTGAAGATGGTCCGACGCACCAACCGATCGAGCAACTCGTCGGTTTGCGCGCGGTTCCGGGGATGCACGTCTTCCGTCCGTGTGATGGCAACGAAGTCATCGCATGTTGGCGCGCGGCGATGCAACTCACGCATCATCCCGCAGCGTTCGCGCTGACGCGCCAGAATCTTCCGACGCTTGATCGTTCGCGATACGCCTCGGAAGATGGTTGCTTGAAGGGCGCGTATGTGCTCTCAGAAGCAGAAGGCGGAACGCCTGATGTGTTGTTGATCGGATCGGGCAGCGAAGTGCATCTCGTGTTGGCGGCGCAAGAAATCCTCGCGAAAGAAGGCATCAAGGCGCGCGTCGTTTCGATTCCGTGCACGGCGCTCTTTGATTCGCAGGATGCGGCGTATCGCGACGCGGTGCTGCCGAGTGCGGTGCGCGCGCGTGTGACGTGCGAAGCGGCGAGCACGATGGGTTGGGATCGCTACGCAGGAATCGACGGCGAATGCGTCGGCATGACGAGCTTCGGCGCGAGTGCTCCTGCGAAGGATGTCGCGAAACACTTTGGTTTCACGGCGGAAAATGTCGCGGATGCGGCGCGTCGCTCGCTCGCGCGTGTGCGCGGCGGAGGTGTGCGATGAAGATCGCGGTTGCCTCCGACCATGCAGGCTTTCCGTTGAAGGAAGCGATGAAGAAAGAAGTCGAAGCACTGGGTCATGAAGTCATCGATCTCGGGACGCATTCGACCGACGCCGTGGATTACCCCGATTACGCCGAGAAAATTGGCCTCGCGGTGGTGAGCGGTGAAATCGATCGCGGGATTCTCTTCTGCGGCTCGGGTATCGGCGCGAGTGTGGCTGCGAACAAGATTCCGGGCGTGCGCGCGGGAAACTGCAGCGACACGTATTCCGCGCATCAGGGTGTGGAACACGATGCGATGAACGTGCTTGTTCTTGGCGGCCGCACGGTTGGTGCAGCGGTTGCGAGCGAAATGGTGCGTGCGTATCTCGCGGCCGAGTACACGCATGAGGCGCGACACGAGAAGCGCCTCGCGAAAGTGCTCGCGATTGAAGCGCGCTACGCCGTCGTCGCGCAGTGAATGTGCGTTGTGGCGCGTCGAGCGCAGCGAACGCAGCGCAGCATGAAAAACGACACGGCCCCGAGCGAACGGGGCCGTGTTTCATTTTGAGATGGCGTTTGGAGCGGCGCGCTTCTTGTGAAGTCGCGCACCTCACGGCGCATCACTTCACATCACTTCTTCGGCGCGGCGGTTCCTGCGCCTGGACCGGTGCCCGGACCAGCAGCGCCTTGGCTTGGAATGCCGAGGAGTTCGACGTCAAAGATGAGGGTTGCCTTCGGCGGAATCGCGCCTTGGCGGCCGCGCTCGCCGTATGCGAGCTGGTACGGAATGATGAGCTTGCGCTTGCCGCCAACCTTCATCGTGCCGACGCCTTCGGTCCAACCCTTGATGACGCCGCCGAGCGGGAACTCAACGGGTTGACCACGATCGACGCTCGAGTCGAACGGCGTGCCATCGACGAGCCAGCCCGAGTAGTGCACCTTGACGGTCGCTTGCGGACCGGCGGGCATTTCGCCCGTGCCTTCGACGAGATCGACATACTTGAGATCGATCGTGCCTTCGGGCAGGTTGACTGGCATGGTTTGAACTTCGGCCGTGAACGCTTCACCTGGAAGACGAGGCTTTTCGGTATCGGAGATCACGGTGCCGTCGACCGCGTTCACGACGACTTGGAACGCCTTGCCGCCCTTGTAAATCATGACCGTGGCGGTTGCGGGGTCGGCGGAGAAATCAAACGTCGCGCTGCGCACGGCGCCATCGTGCTTCGCGAGGGCAGCCTTGACCGCACTTGCGATCGTGAGCGTCGGGGCGCTGACTGCGCCGGTCGCGCCGTTCACGGTGACCTTCTTCGCGAAACCGCCGCTCGCGATCGTGACTTCGTACATGATCGGCTCGACGAGCATGGCGCGCGCGTCGATCGTGGTGCTGCCGGGGACGGCTGCTTCTGCGAGTTCGATCGCCTTTGCGAGGTCGACCTTCAGAGCGGCGAGCGATTGCTCGACTTCCGATGGATCGGGAGGGAGGGTGGTGTAATCGACGTCACCGAGAGCGCTGGTGGAAGTCATTGCGAAAGTGATGGCGGTTGCGAGGGGAGCGGCGAGGCCGCCAAACGTGGCGAAGAGATTCTTCATCTGTGGTCGTTCCTTACGTCGTTCCTGACGTCGTTCCTAACTTTGGATCCTTCGGGGAAGAGGGCCGAGATGCTAGCATCGGCAGCCTGTCGCTCGGAGCGCGAGTCTTGAGGTTCGTCTTGGGTCTGGATTGGAGGCAACGTGAACCGCGAATTGCTGCGTGGGATGAATTCGGGAATCGTGACCGTTGGCCACACGTGCGCTGCTCGGGGGATTCTTCGCACCGTTCTAGCTGCTGCAGTGGGCGGGACTTTCCTGCTCGCAGGCTGTGGCTACACCGGCGACGCGGAAATCGAGCCCGAGACATCGACCGCGGCAACGCCACCGGCGGCGACCGCCCCGGCAGCGCAGGAGGACGGGACGCGACCGCCCGCAAGGTCCGCATATGGAAAGGCGATGGAAGCGGCGCATCGCTTGGAAGACAAGGTCGAGGACTACAACAAGAAGATCGAGCAGGCCGCCGACGACGCGTTCAAGTGAGGGTTGTGGGCGAAGGACGGCGGGAAACGGAGCCGTTCAGGCCCGTGCCGCGAGACCGCGTTCGGTGCCCACGCGGCGCGCAGAGATCAACGAGTTTGAAGCTCGGGGTGCATCTAGACCCAAGTGGTCTGCGATTTCCTCCCGCTCGCGCAACACGCGGGCGGAGGCACCATGATCGCTCATAACGCAGCACTGCACTTGGCTTCGCACACGCATCACCTCGGGAACGAGGGCGAAGATGATGGTCACGGTGATTGTGGTTGTGGCGGCGGCGCGCACGCCGCGTCAAAGGTCCACGCGCGTCCGCTCACGGGCGAAATCGATCAGCCGCGCATCGCGCGTGCGGTTCGCGAGATCCTCATCGCCATCGGCGAGGATCCAGATCGCGAAGGCATCATCGAGACACCAAAACGTGTGGCGAAGGCCTACGCGGAGCTTTTCCGGGGGCTCCGCGAGGATGTTTCGTCGCACCTCGCACGAACGTTCGAGCAACGTTCGGACGAACTCATCACGGTCACCAACATCAATTTCTTCTCGACGTGCGAGCACCATTTGCTGCCTTTCCACGGGCAAGCACATGTGGCGTATGTCCCGGGAAATGGGCGGGTTGTTGGCCTTTCGAAGCTCGCGCGGACGGTTGAAGTCTTTGCGCGCCGCCCCCAGTTGCAGGAGCGGCTCACCGACCAGATCGCCGACGCGCTCGTCGAGCACCTCGACGCGGCGGGTGCGGTTGTGATGGTGGAAGGTGAACACATGTGCATGCGCATGCGCGGCGTTCGTTCGCACGATGCACGTATGACGACCTTCGCGCGGCGCGGGATTTTCCGCTCTGACGAGCGCCGCGGCGCGGAAACTGTGCAACTCGTGCGCGATCTCGCGGCGCGACCGCGCGGTTGATCACGCTCCCCGACCCCACGCGCCCGTAGGCGCGAGATGAATGACACCATTGGAATGGCGCCCCGCGAAACGGGGTGCTGTTCTTTGGGGCGCTGTTCTTTGGTGCGATACGCGCCGGGCCGCCGCGCTGAACCGTGGACAGGCAAGTTTCGCTACGCTGCGTGATTATGAGCGCGCATGTCCCTGCCGCGAAACCCGCGATCGACCTTTCGAGGTTGCGCTACATCCTCGCCACCGACTGTGGTTCGACCACGACCAAAGCGATTCTGATCGAGAAGGTCGGCGACTCGTGGCGACAGACCCAGCGCGCCGAAGCGCCGACAACCGTCGAAGAGCCGTTTGCAGATGTCACGATTGGCGTCTCGAATGCGCTGACCGAGATCGGTGAACTGGCAGGACGACGGTTTATCGCCGACGACGGCACGATTCTGCGACGTCGCAACGCAGATGACCCCGAAGGTTGCGACATTTACATCTCGACTTCGTCCGCGGGCGGCGGTCTGCAGATGGTGGTCGCGGGCGTTGTTGCGCAGATGACTGCCGCGAGTGCGAAACGGGCAGCACTTGGTGCGGGCGCGATCGTGATGGACACGATTGCCTCGAACGACAAGCGGAAGCCGTTCGAACGCATCCAGCGCATTCGCGAGTTGCGCCCCGACATGGTGCTCATTTCGGGCGGCACCGACGGCGGCAATGTGCAGCAAGTCGTGCAGATCGCTGAGCAGATCGCGCCGGCGAAGCCGCGTCCACGATTCGGCGGCGAGTACGAGTTACCCGTGATTTTCGCGGGAAACAAAGAAGCCGCGCCGCAAGTTGAGGCGATTTTCGGAGGCAAGGGCGAGAAGGGCTTTGATCTCTCGGTCGTTGAAAATCTGCGCCCGACACTCGAAGAAGAGAACCTCGGACCCGCGCGCGACCGCATTCACGATGTCTTTCTTGAACACGTGATGGCGCACGCGCCCGGCTACGACCGACTTATCGCGTGGAGCGATGCGGCCATTATGCCGACGCCTGGCGCCGTCGGCGACATTCTGCAGCGGATCGCGGAGCGCGATCGACTCAACGCGGTGTGTGTCGATATCGGCGGCGCGACGACGGACGTTTTCAGCGTCTTCGGTGGCACGTTCAACCGAACGGTCAGCGCGAATCTTGGGATGAGTTACTCCATCTCGAACGTCTGCGCGGAAGCGGGCATGCAGAACGTGCTGCGCTGGGTGCATGTCGCGATGGATGAGCGTGAGCTTCGCAATCGCGTGAAGAACAAGATGATTCGCCCGACGACGATTCCGCAAACTGCGGAAGCGCTTGTCTTCGAACAAGCGGTTGCGCGCGAAGCGCTTCGCCTTGCCTACGCGCAGCACAAGGAGTTTGCGACGACGCTCAAGGGCGTGCAGCAGCAACGCACCGTCGGCGATCTCTTCGCGCAATCGGGCAGTGGTCAGTCGATCGTTGACGATATGCGGCTTGATCTCCTTGTCGCATCCGGCGGGGTTTTGAGCCATGCGCCGAAGATGGAAGAGACCGCCGCGATGCTCGTCGACAGTTTCGAGCCGCAAGGGTTCACGCAGCTCGCGAAGGACTCGATCTTCATGATGCCGCATCTTGGGGTGCTCGCGAGTGTGCACCCTGAAGCTGCGATGGAGGTCTTCGAGCGCGACTGCCTTGTGCGACTTGGTTGGTCGATCGCCGCGAAGGGCGAAGGCAAGTTTGGCAAGCGCTGCTTTGCCTATCGCGTGTCGGGCGCGGTGACGGCATCGGGCGAACTCACGTGCGGTGATGTGGCGCTTGTGCGCGTTGGGCCTGAGCAAGAGGTAGAAGTTGTGGTCGAGCCTGCGAGCGGGTTCGATCTCGGGAACGGGCCGGGCAAGAGCGTGACACGACGATTGAAGGGCGGAACGGTTGGGTTGCTCTTCGATGCGCGCGGAAGGCCGCTTGCACTTCCGGAGAACGAAGCGGATCGACGCGCGCTCGTCGCGCGTTGGGCGAAAGCATGGGGAGTGCTTGCGTGAGTAGTACTTGCGTGAAAGGTGCGTTGCACACGAGCGAATGACTCGCGCTGACTCGCAGGATGAAGCGCCGCGCGCGAACGAACCTCGCATCGCGCGTCGAACGATGCAGGAAGGAATTTCTCGATGGCGAAGGCATACACGCCAGGTCTGAAGGTGTCCGCGCAAACGACCTTTCGCGCTCGTCGGCAGTTGCCGGTGTCGGGTGAGGTGTTGGTCGCTGTGGGCGCGCGTGTGCAGGCGCGCGACGTCATTGCGCGAACATTCATCGAAGGTGACGTGACGCCAGTGCCGCTGGCGTCGCTCCTGTCGGTTCCTGCGAGCGACGTGCCGAGTCTTCTCCTCGTGAAGAAAGGTGACCAAGTCGCGACAGGCGACGTCATCGCGCGCACAAAGGGCATCTTCGGGTTCGGAAAAAAAGAACTCGCGTCGCCCGCTGCTGGTGTGGTCGAGAGCGTCAGCGCAACGACTGGACAGATGATGTTGCGCGGCGCGCCGATTCCGGTCGAGGTGAAGGCGTACGTCGACGGGACGATCGTCGAGGTGATTCCCAACGAGGGCGCGGTCGTCGAGGCCGAAGCAGTCTTCGTGCAAGGAATTCTCGGGATTGGCGGTGAGACCGTAGGGCCACTCCGCATCGCGGTTTCGACACCCTCGGCTCGACTGGAAGCGAAAGATATTCGTGCCGACATGAAGGGCGCAGTCGTTGTTGGCGGTGCGCGCATCACAGCGGAAGCAGTGCGTGCGGCGCGCGAGGCGGGTGTTGCCGCGATTGTCTCGGGCGGTATCGATGACGCGGATTTGCGCGACGTTCTCGGGTACGACCTCGGCGTTGCGATTACGGGTACAGAGAAAATCGGGATCACGATCGTGATGACCGAGGGCTTCGGCGATATCGCGATGGCCGTGCGCACGTTCGCGATTCTCAAGAGTTATGAGGGGCGCGAAGCGAGTGTCAACGGTGCGACGCAGATTCGCGCGGGCGTGATGCGACCTGAGATCGTGATCGCGCGTCGCGCGGGTGATGCAGTGCCCGCACAGGGCGCGCGGCCTGAAGAAGGTGCGCTTGAGATTGGCACGCAGGTGCGACTGATTCGTGATCCCTATTTCGGGATTTTGGGAACGGTCGTCGCGTTACCGACGGAGCCCGCGGTGCTTGGTTCGGGTTCGAAAGCGCGTGTTCTTGAGGTTGAGCTTGAGGTTGACGGCGCACGCGCCGGTGACTCGAACGCCGTACGTCGTGTGACGGTTCCGCGCGCGAACATCGAACTCATTGAGACGTGATGGCTGCGTGAAGAAGTTACGAGATACCGCGGTGATATGAAGACCGCGCCGAGAGACGACACCCGCTGATGGAGGCATGTATGCGAAGACGATCGACGAGCGTCGTGCGAGAGAGTGTGCGACTCCTCCAAAGGGTGGGCGAGTATGCGGCCGCATGCGTGCCTTTTGCGTGCGTGGCGATGGCGCTCTTTGTTGCACGAGATGTTGCCGCATCGCCCATGCCTCCGGCTGCTGAGAATCTTCGTCTTGAAGATGCGCCGGACGATGCGGGCGGCGTACTCGTTGTTTTCTGGAAGACGCCCGATCCAGCGGCAAGCGCCGGTGTGGTGATTGAGCGAAGCCTGACCGCTGCTGAGCGTGCGAAGAACGCCAACGAACTCTGGATCGAAGTCGAGCGCTTGGGTCGTGATGCCGTTGCAGGTGTCGACGGCTCGTACGTTCTCAAGGGAGTGCCGAGCGACGAAGACACGCGAGTGCGGGTTTCGATCCTTGGTACCGATGGCGAACTCTCGGAATTTGTCGAGTCGGCACCAGCTCGCCCAGAGGTGAGTCTCTTCGCCTTCAAGCGACTTCCGCTGCTTCTGACGGTGATTGTGGTTTCGCTCTCGGTGCTGGTGTGGGTGGCGCTTGCGCGTTCTGGTCGACCGCTCAAGATCCGGCGCATCGCTGCGCTCGACGCGGTCGACGAAGCAGTCGGTCGTGCGACCGAGATGGGCCGCGCGGTGTTGTTCGTGCCAGGCATCCAAGACATGAACGACATCCAGACGATCGCCGGACTCACGATCCTCGGTCGCGTGGCGCAGACGGCGGCCGAGTACGACGCGCGACTTGAAGTGCCAACCTGCCGATCGATTGTGATGACCGCCGCGCGTGAGCAAGTGCAAGCGGCGCATCACGCTGCGGGCCGCCCCGAAACGTACGCCGAGGGCAACATCAACTACATCACCGACGAGCAATTCGGTTACGTCGCGTACCTCTCGGGGCACATGATGCGCGAGAAGCCTGCGGCGTGTTTCTACATGGGCGCGTTCTACGCGGAAAGTTTGGTGCTCGCGGAGAACGGGAACTCCATCGGCGCGATTCAAATCGCCGGCACCGCCGAGCCCTCACAGTTGCCATTCTTCGTGGCGGCGTGCGACTACACGTTGATTGGTGAAGAGTTTTTCGCGGCGAGCGCCTATCTCTCCGGCGAGCGCGATCAACTCGGAAGTATCAAAGGGCAAGACGTCGGAAAGGCGTTTGCGATTGGCGCGATTCTGATTGGAACCGCACTTGCCACGATCGCCGCCCTGAACGAGGGTGGCTCGCTTGGCATGTGGGCCGGATCGGCTGTCGCGAGTATGCGTGGTTTCTTTGGTGGCTGATACGGACGAGTGACGCAAACAGCGCGAAGTGCGGACTTCCTAGGGCGCATTCCTTTCAAGATGATGGTTCTCACGGACTGAACGATGCTGCAACGCACGATTCCATTACTGATCCTCTCGGCGAGCGGACTCATCCTGATCCTCTCGTACTTTTCGCCCATCACGGAGAC
Source organism: Planctomycetaceae bacterium (assembly GCA_027488265.1). Taxonomy (GTDB): domain Bacteria; phylum Planctomycetota; class Phycisphaerae; order Phycisphaerales; family SM1A02; genus QWPT01. Next base: position 5,207 of record JAIYCA010000340.1, on the reverse strand, counting down.
ATGGAGCGAGCAGGTCGTCTCATGGTTCAACATCCTGGCAGGTGTCGCGTTCGTCCTTGGCGCGGGCAACCTGCTTGCGGTGAACCTCGAGAAGATCTCGTCGAAGCGACCGGGTTGGGCGTACTCCGCGATCACCTTGGTGAGTTTCGGTGCGATGTTGGTGGTGGGGCTTTCGAAGTGGGGCGCGGTGCCAGATGCAAAGCACCCAGATGTCCATCTCGCAGGCTCGCAGGACTCGACACAGGCGGGATACGGTTGGGCATACGAGTACGTGCTCTCGCCGCTGACCGCGACGATGTTCGCGCTGCTCGCGTTCTACGTGGCGAGTGCCGCGTTCCGCGCATTCCGCGCGAAGAACTTCGAAGCGATTCTCTTGCTCGGTACAGCGTTCATCATCCTCCTCGTTCAAATCGCGGCGGGTGCATTCCTCACCAACTGGATTCCTGAAGACAGTTTCTTCGCATTCCTCCGTGCGGAGTCGTTGAAAGCGATCGTGACCGAGGTGTTCCAAACCGCTGGCATGCGCGCGATCTTGATTGGCATCGCGCTGGGTACAGCGGCGACCAGTCTTCGACTCATCCTGGGCATCGATCGCAGCGCGCTTTCCAAGGGGTGAGTCGCAGCTTTTGAACCGAAGGCCGCCCACGAAAGCCTGACTTCGCCCGTACTCGTCTACTTCATCGATTCCGCTTCGTGATGCTGACCTCCTCTCGATACGCCGTTCCTGAACTGAACCAATGAAGCAGCGCAACGAACAACTTCCTCCCGGCATTCGCGGGTTCCTCATCCGCATGGGGCAGATTGATCGCCGTTGGATTTACCTCGCGGTCGCAGTCGCGATCGCGGCCCCGATGCTCGCACGGCTTCGATTTCCTGAAGTCCCAGGCCGCATGGCCCAAGCGACGTTCGATGCGATCGAATCGATTCCTCCTGGCTCACGCGTCCTCATCGCCTACGACTTTGACCCCGCGAGTGCTGCAGAACTCGAGCCGATGGCGAACGCCGTCCTTCATCACTGCGCCTCGAAGGGTCATCGCATTGCGCTGATGGCGCTTTGGCCGCTTGGCAAGCAGCTCGCCGACGACGCGATTCGCGACATCTTGCTCGAGTACCACCCCGAGAAGGTCGAGGGTGTTGATTACGTACAACTCGGTTTCAAAACGGGCAACGAGGGCGTGATCAAACTGATGTCGACTTCGATCGCAGAGGCGTACGCCGCTGACGCTTCGGGGAAGCCGATCACACAAATCCCGCTTCTCGAGGGTGTTCGCACGATTGGCGACTTCCAGTTGATCGCGAGTATCTCGGCGGGAACTCCAGGTGCTCAACAGTGGGTGCAGTACGGAGACAGCGCGATGCCCGACGCGTTCAAGTTCGTTGCAGGAACGACCGGTGTGCAATCAAGCCAACTGCTCCCGTACTACCCGAAGCAAATGGAAGGCATGCTGATCGCGATTAAAGGCGCCGCGGAATACGAGATGCTTGTGACGGAGAAGTATCCAGTGACTCGGTCGGCGGATCGACTTGCGCTCGGTCGAGAGCGGATGGGTCCGCAGTTTGTGGCGCACCTCCTTCTGATTGGTTTGATTGTGCTCGGAAATGTCTCGATGCTTGCTGCTCGAGGTTGGAAGGGAGCCGCTCGATGAGTGCAGATCGCGCACAGCAATCAAGTGGCGCACCAAAGAGCGACACTCGCCTTTGGATTGCGTTGCTCATCTTCGGAGCAGTGGGGATTTTTGCGGGCAAGCTTTGGCGCCCCGGCCCATTGGCAGAGGCGTACGTTGAAGTTGTGACGGAAACGCGAGTGTTGGCGGAAGTGGTTCCTGCGCCGACGACCCAAGGGACGTCGACGGACGTGCAGAGTGCCGAGACCGTCGCGCCGACGAGCCTCGAACAAGAAAATGCCCCGACCACACGTGTGTGGGTTGAGTTGGATGATCCTCGTTTCAAAAGCGGCGAGCTTCGCCGTGTGGAAGGTGTTGCAACCGAGGTCTGGGACGAGCGTGCGAAGGTCGATCCCAAGAAGGCGCGCGAGCAGATCGCCGCACTTGAAAGCGACGCGGAGAAACTCTCAGCGCCGACCGATCCGACCGGGCTGACGCGTGAGGAGTTCGAAGCACGCGAAGCCGCTCGTATGAACGCCCTCAAGGTGGTTGAGTCCACTCGAATTGTGGCGAGCCCGCGTGACTCGATTGGCATCTGGATCGCTGCGCTGCTGACACTGGGCATCTTCTCCTTTCTCGTGCGTGACAACCCGTTCTACAAGGTTGTCGAGTCGATCTTGATTGGTGTTTCTGCGGCGTATTGGATGCTCGTTGCGTTCTGGAGCACGCTTGTGCCTGATCTCTTTGCGAAGCTCGCGCCGGACCTCGTTCGCGCGACGATGCTGCCAGGGCTCGCACCATCAGAGCATCCAGGGAAGGATTTCCTGCTCGCACTCATTCCGCTCGCGCTCGGCATGATGCTTCTTTGGCGACTCGCTCCGCGAGGCGCGTGGATTGCGGTGTGGCCGCTCGCGGTCGTGATTGGCACGTTTGCCGGCATGCGACTCACGGCATCGATCGAGGCAGACTTCATGGCACAGATCGCTGCGACCATGAAACCGCTGGTGGCGTACACGTCGTCTTCGGCCGAAGGCGCGGCCGCTGGCAGCGCGTTTGACCTCGGTGGAACGCTCGCGGGGATCTTGGGTGTTGTTGGCGTGATCACGGTGTTGGTGTACTTCTTCTTCTCGCTTGAACACAAGGGAGTCGTGGGCAAGACCGCACGCGTTGGCGTTTGGTTCCTGATGATCACATTCGGTGCTGCGTTCGGTTTCACGGTCATGGGACGTATCACGCTCCTCGTCGGGCGCTTTGATTTCCTCTTCAACGATTGGCTTGGGTTGAGCCCGTGATGGGTTCGCAGCGGGGCAGCCGCTGAAAGGGCACTGATGTTGAGTACCCCGCAGGGGCCGGCGCGCTACGCCGGCCCCTGCGATCTTTCCCCCACGCAACTTGAGTACTGTTCAAGTTCGGCACGTTGGTTTAGCGGCGGCGTCGAGCGACAACCCCAGCGAGACCGAGCAGCGCTACTGCGCCCGGCGCAGGCAGCACGGTTCCACTGAAGGCAACGTTGTCGAAACGAATGCTGCCGGAGGAACCTGTTGCGCCATCCAAGACGAAGCGGAACAGTCCGTACTGGCCATCCATCGCGTCGACGGCGCTGAAGTCAAACGAGCGAAGATCCCACGTGGTGGTGCTCGCGCCGAACGTCGCGAGGGTCGTCCACTTGGAGCCCGACCACCACTCGATCCGATTGGTTGCGAAGCCTGTCGACGAGCGGCGAACCGCGAAACTCACCGACAAATCGCGATGCATCGAAGCGTCGAAGCCGAACGTCAGCGACAAGCCGTTGTAGCTGTTTCCGGCAATCGAAAGCGAATCGCCCGCGATGTCACCCTCCAGGGCTCCCAAACTCGTGCCAAGGAGCGTGCCCACGCCGTCGCCAAATGGGGTCACATCGACCGAGCCGATACCGGTCGAGGCAGCAATCGCCCCTGCGGAACCTGGCACGAAACCGTTCATGTTCCACGCGGCGATGACCTCGCCATGCGCGAGGGTGCACCACCCGAGCCCCATGCTTGCGCTTGCAAGTGCGGCCAATCGCGCGACACTCGACCCCTTCGCCTTGGTTGCCCGAGCACCTCGTGTCCATGCGACAACTGCCGTCTTGAAGACGTTCATCCGATCCTTCCTCTCCCCGGGACAACGCCCGGCATGTGACTGTGCTGCAACGCACCTCGCGTCGCGGCGGGATGCAACCTACAACACGGCGCGCGTCAACTCTCAAACGCTGGCAGAAATTCCAAGCACAAAAATTTTGAGATGATTTTTCTTCGCGGGCGGCTGCAACGGTGTTGTCGCACCGTGGACGGGCCTTCAATCCTCGTCGCGAGCAAACACGAGATCACACCATGAACACAGACCCAACCGATTCACGAGCGCAATGGCATTGGTCGCACGACGGCAAGACATTGGGGCCGGTGGATTTCATCGAGCTCAAGCGACTCGCCGCGATTGGTTCGATCACGAGCGCGACATGGGTGCATGATCCAATTCTGTCTCGGTGGGTCGCGGCATCTTCGGTTGCGGGGCTGCTGCCTGTGCCTGAAACGAGCGTGTCGGCATCTGGATCTTCTTCAGACCCAGCGTCGGCATCAGCGTCCGCGTCAGGATCCGAAGCGCCCAGAGTTCGCACACCATCAAGCCCACCGACAACCCCACCTATCTCGGCAGTTCCGCCGAGTCCTGCGGCATCGGCCTCTGCACCGCCTCCTACACCGTCTTCTATGCCGATGACGCTCGACCCTCGCGTCGCAGAGATTCTCTGTCGAATCGCGGTGCTCACCGCGCCACTTACGAACATCTTCGCGTTCATTGGAGTTGGCATCGTCTGGGGACTCGGCGCGTCCAATCAGCGCATCGTGGCAGAAGCGCGTCAAACAATGAACTGCCTGCTCACGCTCGGGCTTGGCGTTGTGATCGCAGCGGCGGTCTCGTTCGTCTGCGCGATCATCATCATCGGGCCATTCATCGGAATCGCGATTTCGGCTGCGCTCTTTGTGTATTGCGTGGTCGTTGGCATTCGCGGATTGATGGCGGCAACAAACGGCGTACCGTTTCGGTATCCGTGGATCATTCAGTTCATTCGTTGATGAGCCGCGGTCACCGCGCTACTTGCACGGGCTCCATGCGCTGAGCAGGATGCTCAAGTCACTCGCGTCGGTTGATCCAGAGCGATCGAAGTCGGTCATGCCACCGAATCCCCAATTGGAGAGCACGTTTGCGAGGTCGGTCGCATCGACGGTGCCGTTGCCATCGGAATCGCCCGCGCATGCGAGCACTCCGTCGCAATCGGGATACAGCCAAGCGCGATCGGTCGCCGAAAGCCCTGCAGCATCCGTGACGGTGAACACGATCTCGAATGCGTAGGTGTCGACACCACAGCCGAGCGGTGAAATCAGCGTGGTCGTCGCGCAAGCTAGATCCGTCGGCTCGCTGTGCTCATGCTCGTTGTGATGAAGAATCGTCGTCCATGCGCAGGTGCGGTTGGCCGCATCGTGCTCAGCGTCGGTCACAACCGCACGCAACGGGAAGACCGTGTCACCAGTCATGGGGTAGAGCTGACCGTCCGCAATCGACGTGATCGCTGCAAGTGGCGGCGTG
>JAIYCA010000302.1 GCA_027488265.1 Planctomycetaceae bacterium | reverse complement strand
GGTGACGCGCACCAAGGCTGCCCGAATCTCGTTCTGGATCCCGCGAATCACGGGTTCGTGGATCCCAGCCGGTTCCACCGAGCCGGCGATCGGCTGCACTCCACCGATACGCGGGTGATCGTCGAGTACCTGTCCGCCCGTCACGGCGCACTCGTCGCGCACTTCTGAAACGACACGCCGCCCGATCGGGTATCAACGCGAATCGCGTTCCTCAGAGGACTTCGTCCAACGCTTCGCAGGTGAGCGCCAGTTCATCCGTGGAGTTGTAGTGCTGGAGGCTCAGCCGCGCCACGCCCGCGGCGGGGTCGATGTTCAAATTCGGATCGGTGGCGAGCTGCTCGACGAGTCGCTTCGAATACGCATGGCCATGCCGCATCGCGCGCGTCGGCATGCGCAGCAGCGAGCCGTGAACTCGCCTCGAGAGCGCGTGCGAGCGCCGCGCCCAAACCACCGTTTCCTCACTGTTCGGATCAGGCCCCGCGCGCGTTTGAACTCCTCGGTCGAAACGGCGTCGAGCTTTCGATGGCGTTTCGCTCCGGTCGCGCCAGATGGGATGAAGGCCGTTTCTTTCGCTACCTGAAAGCGGGTGCCCGATCGGAACAGTCCGTCATGAGCCACTTTCCGGAGGGCAGCTCGTGATGCCGTGCGTGTACAGATCTCGCAATTGTGGATCGAGGCAACGCGTCACTTGCGAGGGCGTTGGGCGATCGGGCTTGACGTCTACGACAGTTGGTCGTATTTTGCACGACGAATTGTCGTAGTTTGACTTCGACGATCCTAGGAGGCCCTCTGATGTCCACCTCACCACTCGCCAATGCCGAACTTTCTGTCATGGAGCTGCTGTGGGACCACGGCAGCCTTACGGCGCGGCAGATCCAAGACAAACTGTACGGTGAGTCCGATCGCTCGCAGCACGGCACCGTGCAGCGCCTGCTCCAGCGCCTCGAGGACAAGCAACTTGTGAGGCGCGAGAAGGCCGGGCCCGCGAACGCGTTCTCGGCATGCATCTCGCGTGAGGATTATGCGGGTTCACAACTCGAATCGCTCGTCGACCGCCTGACCGGCGGATCGATCGCACCGTTGCTGTCGCACCTGATCGACCAGAAGCGCCTCAGCCGCGCCGAGCTCCGTCGCCTTCGAGAGATCCTCGACGGGAGAAAATCGTGACCGAGCTGTTCCTCGAGTACGCGCTTGGCAACACGCTCCTCGCGATCCCTCTGGCACTTCTCGCGTGGACGATCGGCCGCTCTCGGCGGTACCCGTCGCTCGCGCACTTCGCGTGGGTGCTCGTCATGGTCCGACTTGTCATGCCGCCGATCGCGGCGTTGCCATGGCTCTCCGTCGGCATCCCGTTGCCTCAGTTGAAGGCTGCACCGACGGACAGCCGGCACGAGCAGGATGTGCGGGTTTCGCCATCCGAGCAGGAGGGCAGTTCGGTGTGCGCAACTGCTCCGTTGCCCGAGTTCGCCGTCGCGCTCGATCAAGAAGACAGGGCCTTGCTGAGTCCAGAAGGCACGGCGGGATCGGCTCCGCGCAAGCAGCCCAGCATGGACTCCTCGGCGACCGATCCTCCACAAGCCACGGTTGAGGAGCAGGGCACGGAGTCACCCGCGAGCGATCAACGAAGAGCCTCGACGGATGTCGAGGCGCGATCCATCTCGTACCTCGCGGTCGATCCGTGGCTGTTTGTGGGCGCGGTCTGGCTTGGCGGCGCCATACTCATCATCGCGGTCTCCGCGATTCGCATCATGCGCTTCCGGCGTGGCTTGCTCATGCAATGCGAAGCTGCAGAGCAGCCGGTTCTCCGAATCGCCCGCGCCGTGGGCGACGAACTCGGCGTGCGGCGCAAGTTCAAAGTGCTCACGACACGGGCCGATGTGGTCCCGTTCGTGTGGAGCGGCCTCGGTGGTCCCGTCATCGTGATTCCTGCGGCTTTGATCGCTTGCACGGATGAGGCAAGTCTTCGGCTGATTCTTATGCACGAACTTGCACACATCCGCCGTCGCGATCATCTGGTGCGCTGGCTCGACTGGGCGGTGGTGGCGTGGCTCTGGTGGAATCCGCTGGCGTGGATCGCGCGCCGTGGACTCAGGTCGTCCGAGGAACTCGCGTGCGATGCACTCGTCATGCGCACGTGCGGGGCTTCACCCCATGAGTATGGCGCTTGCCTCGTGGCGGCAGCCGAGTCGTTGGCAGGATCGGCGTTCCGCGCGCCGGCCCAGGCATGCACCATGGGCGACGGCGGATCGCTCGAGCAAAGGATCATGGTCATCATGTCAGGCTCACTTCAGCGCCGTCCCTCCCTCTCGCTTCGCGTGGTCACCGCTGGACTCGCAGCGGCCTGCCTCATGTCAGGCATGACGACCATGGCGGATGCCCAGTCGCCACCGAACGTCCCCGCTAGAGGGAGATCCTTCTTCGACGGTCGCGGCAAGCCAAACATCGTGGACACCGCGGTGGCCGCGAAGTTCCAGACGCTCGTCGCCGCAGTGCAAGCGGCTGGACTGGCGGACGCGTTGCGTTCAGAAGGGCCGTTCACGGTCTTCGCGCCCACCGACGAGGCCTTCGCGGCACTCCCAGCGGGCACGCTCGACTCGCTACTCCTTCCCGAGAACAAGGAGAAGCTGCGCGGCATCCTGGCCCATCACGTGGTGCCCGGTCGGCTGCTCTCGATGGAGGTCGGCAACATCGAGGACCCGCAGATGGCCCGCACCGCCGCAGGCGATCGCGAGACGATCGGTGCGGACCGCCGCGGCTTCCGGTTCGGCGGGGCGGAGGTCGTGCGACCCGACATCCTCTGCGGCAACGGCGTGATCCACGTGATCGATCGGGTGGTGCTGCCGAAGGCCAAGCGCACGGAGCAGGCCATGGGCATGTCCATGAAGGAGGCCGCACCCGCGAGTCTGCTCGATGCGCTCCGCGCCGTGCCGGACGGGCGCTACTCGACCTTCGTCTCGGCCGTCGAGGCAAGCGGCGGCGACCAGGACTGGGCCCGACCCACGCCCGACCGCAGCTGGACGGTCTTCGTCCCGACGAACGAGGCCTTCGCGCGGCTCTCCGACGCCGAGCGCGTCACGCTGCTTGATCCGAAGAACCGCGAGACGCTCCGCGCGGTGCTTGATTGGCACGCGCTCCCGAAGCTGCAGCCCTGGAGCTTCGACCTCAACGCCGGCGATCGCGCGCCCGTGATGATCTCCGAGAACAACGACCGATTCGTCCTCGACGTGCTGGCGAGCGGCGCGGTCT
>JAIYCA010000449.1 GCA_027488265.1 Planctomycetaceae bacterium | reverse complement strand
TTGAAACACTTGAGAGATGTTGGTATGCTCACAAGAGCGCCGGAAAGGTTGGCCGAGATCGAAGACAGCAAGGTCTTCCACGGCAACAACCAAGACGCGCCGCTTTATAATGCCTGATGGAGGGATCGGCAGATGGATGATGTTCAGAAGATGACCAAGGCTTTGCTGGACTGCGCTGAAGCGTACGCCACAGAAAACGGCTTGGAGAGCGGGGATGCCATGACAGCACTGGCCCACGCCTATGTGATCTACGGCTTTGCCGTGAAGAAAGACGACGCCACCGACCAAGCCATGCGTGACGCGCTGATCGGCTTCGTGACGCTGTCTGCCGACCACATGGTGGAGGCGATCAGTGAAAAAGCTTAACGCCACCGTGGAGCCGCTTGCCCCCGGCGAGTGGGTGGTCACCGTCACCGACGTGGACGCCAATTCGGTCCACATCATCACAATCGAAGCCGAGACCGAGAAGGACGCGGCGTTCAAGGCAATGGAACAGATCAATGAGCAATAACGTCGCCGAAGTCGCCACCCAGATCGCCAGCCAGCTTGGCCAGATGGTCAACGAGGATCAGATCAGCCCGCCGGAGGTGGTGATCGGGGCAACCCGTGGGGCCATCGCGTTCTGGATGGGCTGCGTCGAAGACGGGAGCCGCGTCGATGCCCTGAACACGCTGCGGCAGGGCCTTAACGAGGAGATCGACAACCTGATCCGTGGCATCGCCAACGGCATGGTGCCAGCGTGAAGGTGGTCTACGGCAACCCCAAGACCATCCTGACCTTTGGCATGGCGATGCTGGGCGACACGCCCACGCCGTTCTTCGGCTTCGTGGACAAGGCGGCGGTGGAGGGCAACCCGTTCTTCACCTCCGGCCCCAACTCGACCGACCTGATCAGCAAGATCGACGCCCTTGGGGGCGTCATCATCTACGTCGAAAATCCTGACGCCGCAGCGCGTTTTCATGAGGGTCTGGGCATGCTGTTCCACGGCGCATGCAACGGCCCGTGGGTTGATGTTGAACAATCGGAGGCTGGCTTACAATGAGCAATGAACAAGAGTGGAAGTGGTATTCCGGCAGCAACGAAGAGCAATTCAGTGACGGGCCGTTTGACACGCGCGAACAGGCCATCGACGCACTGGACGGCTACGGCGGCTACATCGTGCTGGCCCGCAAGGTGCCGCTGCGCCTGTCTGGGTACTTCGACGCCGACACGTTCCTTGAGAACGCAGAGGGTGCAGCAGACGAAGCCTGCAACGAAGACGGCGATCCCGTGTTCGACGTCAGCGCCGACCAGCAGGAAGACCTGCAAGCCCGCGTCCGCGCCGCTATTGAGGCGTGGCAGTACGCCCACAACCTGACCTTTATGCCGTGGGCGTTCAATGGCACGAAGAACTTGGAACGCATTGGGGAGACACTGGAATGATGAACTTTGGTGATGCAATCGCTGCCCTGAAGGCAGGCAAGCGCGTGGCCCGCGCAGGGTGGAACGGCAAGGGGATGTTCCTGTTCCTTGTCGGCGGCAGCACGTTCACGGTCAACCGTGAGCCGCTGATGTCAATCCTCGGCGAGGGGACGCAGGTCCAGTACCACGCCCACATCGACATGAAGACGGCGCAGGGCTACGTCGTGCCGTGGCTGGCCTCGCAGGCTGACATGCTGTCCGAGGACTGGGAGTTGGTGGAATGATCTACAACGGCCCCTCGCTGTTGTCCGCAGCCCCGATCAAGAACATGCTGGAGACCAAGCAGCGGGCGCACGGCGTCAGCCACGGCCTGTCCGAAGCCGGGTACGACATCCGCATCAAGCAGGAGATCACCTTCAAGCCTGCCACCCCGTCTCTGCCTGCCAGCGTCTGGGTGGATGGCGTCTACAACCCCGGCAAGTTTGCCCTCGCGTCGGCCATCGAAGAGTTCCAGATGCCGCCCTATCTGGTGGGCGTCGTCCACGACAAATCGACGTGGGCGCGGAGGGGGCTGTCGGTGCGAAACACGGTGATCGAACCGGGGTGGCGTGGCTTCCTGACCCTTGAACTGGTCCATGACGGGTGCAGGGCGCTGACGATCCCGGCGGGCGCTGGCATCGCGCAGGTGCTGTTCCATGAGGTGGCATCGCCTGCATCGTACGAGGGAAAGTATCAGAACCAAGCCGACAAACCCGTGGAGGCGATCCATGATTGAGTTCATGATCGGCTTCCTGATCGTCGTAATCGTCCTTTGGGGTATCTGACATGGCGAAATGGAAAGAAGAACCTGATTTGAGTGATTTGCCGCCATCGGACCCTGAAGTCCTTTACCGACAGACCACCGTTTGCGCTCATTGCCTGAAGTCCGTTGGGGAAACTCACGGGTTCTGGTGCCATCTTTCTGGCGCAGTGGAGGGTCCAAAAGAAAAGCTCTCAATCTTTGACTACGCCACACTGGAGTGTGTCCTGAAAATGGCGCTGGAACAGGCTTCCAGCGGCAAGGGAGCGGAGCGGCACGGCCAAGGCAAACCGTTTGACCAGCAGCCCATGATGCAGATCAGCCGGATGCTGAACGGCAGTCCGGTCGGCTGCATGTATCAGGCGATCAAAAAGACGCAGGAAGCGTCCCGCATGGACCGGGGCGCGGCACAGCGCGAACTGCTGGGGGCCATCAACTATCTGGCTGGCGCATACCTGTTGCTGGAGGAAAGCGGCGACTGATGACAAGGATGGCTGCGCCTGATACAGTGGCGCAGCCATTACCTTGAAGGGGACCATCTATGTCGGGCTTGAACCCAAACATTCGCCTGTCTGGGGCAAGTGAACCGGATGTCGTCGGCGACATGGATGTCCAAATCGAAAGCAGCGACGACGATCTGGGGGACATCCCTGAGATCAACGAAGACGGCGCGATCATGAAGATCGACCACGG
>JAIYCA010000368.1 GCA_027488265.1 Planctomycetaceae bacterium | reverse complement strand
CTCTCGATCGATGAAGCCGAAGCGCTCGTGGGCCTCTGCAATCTGGCGCACCAAGTGCTGTCGCCGCAGAACCGCTTCCTTTGGACGCGCGAGCGCATTCAAGGTTTCGCCGAGGAATCGCTGGCGGTCGCGACGGCGATTGTGAAATTGCTCGTCGCGCGTTTCGAGCCGACGAAGCCGATGAACGATGCCGATTTCGCCGCACGACGCGTGCAGATCGAAGCCGATATTGCACGCCAGCCGAGCGAAATGCATCGCGCGGTGCTCTCGAAGATGCTCGAGGGCGTCGCGGCGACGTTGCGTACGAACTACTTCCTCCCCGATCGATTTGCGCTCTGCTTGCGCATTGATCCGTCGTATCTCGCGAACAATGATCGACCCGAGAAGCCCTACGGCACGTTCTTCGTGCACGGCCGCGGTTTCGACGGCTTCCACAATCGTTTCCAAGACATCGCGCGCGGCGGTTTGCGCGTCATTCGCACGACGAGCACAGCGCAACACACGCGCGAGAGCGAGCGTCTCTTCGACGAGGTGTACGGCCTCTCGTGGGCGCAGCAACTCAAGAACAAGGACATCCCTGAAGGCGGCGCAAAGGCCGCGATTTTGCTCGAGCCGGGCGCGACGGTCGACCGCTGTGTGAAGGCGTTCGTCAATTCGATCCTCGACCTCATCGTGCAAGTTCCTGATGTGAAGAAGGCGATGCATGACCGCTTCGGCAAGGATGAACTCATCTATCTCGGGCCTGATGAGAACATCACGCCTGCACACATCGTGTGGATTGTCGATCGCGCCCGCGTGCGCGGTTACTCGATGCCGACGGCATTCATGAGCTCGAAGCCTGGCGCCGGCATCAACCACAAGGTGTATGGCGTCACGAGCGAAGGCGTCAATGTCTTCCTCGACATCGCGCTGCGCGCGCGTGGCATCGATCCGCGCAAGCAGAAGTTCACGATCAAGATCACTGGTGGCCCCGACGGCGACGTTGCGGGCAACATGATGCGCATCTTGGATCGTGATTACGGAAAGAACGCGATCATTGTGGGTGTTGGCGATGGTTCCGGTGTTGGTGAAGATCCCGAGGGTCTTGATCACGCGGAACTCTTGCGACTCTTCAACGAAGGTCTGCCGATCGCGAGCTTCGACCGCAAGAAGTTGTCGGCGAAGGGCCGCGTTGTTTCGGTCGATGAGCCGGAAGGCGCACAACTCCGCAACACGATGCACAACCGCCTCGTGACCGACGCGTTTGTTCCAGGCGGTGGACGCCCCGCGACGATTCACGAGGGGAACTGGCAAGAGTTCCTCACCGCGGATGGCAAGCCGAGTACGCAGGTGATTTCGGAAGGCGCGAATCTGTTCCTCACGCCGGGCGCGCGCGAAGAACTCTGCAAGCGCGGCGCGACGATCATCAAGGATTCGTCGGCGAACAAATGCGGCGTGATTTGCTCGAGTTATGAAATCAGCGCGTGCATGGTGCTGACCGACGAGGAATTCCTCTCGATCAAGGACACGTACGTTGCGCAGGTGCTTGAGCGATTGCGCGAACTCGCGCGTGTCGAAGGCGAGTTCCTGATGCGCGCTGCGAAGACGCATCCTGAGTTGTCGCTGCCGAAGATTTCCGTTGAACTCTCGAAGGTCATCAACACGACGGCCGCGGCAATCGCTGCAGGCGTGCCATCGTGGCCCGCCGAAGATCGCGAACTCGCGAAGCAGATGATTCGCGATCACCTCCCCAAGGTGCTCTTCGAGTTCGCCGGCGAGCGCGTGTGGTCGAGCCTGCCGGGCTCGTACCAGACGTGGATCATCGCGAATCGTCTTGCGAGTTCGATCGCGTATCGCGAAGGCATGGACTTCTTCGACGGCTGCTCCCCTGCTGAAATTGCGGATCTCGCGCGGCGCTACATGAAGAGCGACCTCGCGAACCGCGAAATCGTGGCGAAGGTGCGCGCGTCGACGCTTGCGGATAAGGAGCATGTGGCCGCACTGCTCGAACGCGGCGGCGCCCGCGCTGGGATTTGAGGAAACCACTCGCTTTCGCGTGATCCACGCGAGGCCGTCACCGCACAAGCGACAAACCGCTTGCGATGGCAGCCCGTCGTCCAACGCGTTACTTCGTCTTCGCCCGCAACTCTTCGATGAGTGCTGCGTGGTCGCGCGAAAGCACCGTCTTCTCGCCGAGAATACGCGCGTCTTCGCGAATGCGCGGCTGGTCGATCGTCGCGAGTGCGACTCCTGTTGCGCCCATCATGTCGAGCGCACGTGCAAGCCACACCGCCGCTTCGAGCCGCTCGCGGAAGCGGGTTTCATCGGCGGCGTATCGCTCGAGCGCTTCGACGAGCATTTCGCGTCCGGCTTGCGGACGGTAGAGCTGCACGAGAAGTCGGCCGATGTGGACGCGTTCTTCCAACGCCGCAGAAGGCGCGTTCGGGTCATCTGACTTCCGCGCGAGAATGCCCGCGAGTGTTCGGCGCAACTCAAGTTCCGCAACGCTTCCAAGCGGAAACGCGCGTTCAGCCGCATTCGCCTCGACGCGAAGCAGTTGTACTGCGTCAGACGCACGACCCGTGTCGGCCCAAAGCACCGCAAGTCCAACGGCGATGCGTGCAGAGTCGAACGTGTCGGGCGTATCACCCAACGCCGCGCGCGCGGCTTCGAAGTCGGCGGTCGCCTTCGCAGGGTCGCCCGCCGCGCGGGCGAGTCGACCGCGCAACTCAAGCGCAATCGCAAACGCGCGACCACCGCCAGCTTGGCGCGCGCGAATGACCTCATCCACGCATGTCGTGGCGTTCTCGCGGAAAATCACGCGCGACGTGCCATCAAGCGCAGGGACATCGGCGTACGCCACGCACATCTGCGCGACCGCGAGCAACGCTTCAGCGCGCGCATCACTCTCAGCGGGATATGCCGAAAGCGCCTCCGCGAGAAACTCCTTCACGAACGCCAAATCCGTGCGCGCCATCGCGACATTCGCAATGCGCGGGTCAAGCGCCATCGAACGCACGATCGAAAGCGCAACGTCGAGCCCTTCTTCGCGCGACATACTCTCACGCAGCGTCGCGAGCACCTCGCCGCGAAGCACTTCGTGCAGCGCACGTCGCGGCGGCGCACCGGGAACCCCATCGGTCGACGCCTTGACGACCGCGCGCAAAATCGCAGACGCGGAAGAGGCGCGTGTCGCCGCAACTTCCGCGCGCGCACGTCCGACCGATTCATCTGCGACACGCGTTTCGAGCGCGCTTGTGGTTGACTCAAGTTCTGCGATACGTGCAGCCGCGAATCGCGCGTCTTCGGCGGCTTTCGTTTCCGCGGCGACGCGAGCGCCGACCGCTTCCGATTCCGCGCGCTTTGCCGCGAAAACAACACCCGCGGCAACACCGACGCCCGCAAAGCACGCTGCACCGAGCACGATCGCGAGGATCGGCATCGGGCGACGCGGGCGTTCGGGTTCACCAAGAAGTGCGCGTGATTCGTCGTAACTCATCGAAGACAACCTTCGGCACAAACGCAGATTTTCTCACGCAACGGACGCGCGTCTCGTCCTTTCACAGCGTCACCCGCGCGCGAAGCGCGCTCAACACCACCCGCGCGCGAAGCGCGCTTAACACCACCACGGCTTCGCGGCCGGATCCGTGATGATCGCTTCCGTGAGGAACGCTGCTGCGCGCTCGAGACCTTCTTCGATCGACATGAGTGAATCCTCGTGTTCGATTGAGAGCACGTGGTCGTATCCGTGGCGACGGAGCATCGAGACAAACGGCTTCCAGAACTCGTGTCCGTGTCCGTATCCACACGTGCGGAAGTTCCACGCGCGATTCTTGATGTCGGTGTACGGCCGCGCGTCGTTGTAGCCGTTGACGCGTCCCTGATGCGGGTGCAATTCGGTGTCCTTCGCATGCACGTAGAAGAGGAGCCCCGCTTCGCCGAGGACGCGCGCGGCTTCCACAGGATCGATGCCCTGCCAGAAGAAGTGCGATGGATCGAGATTCGCGCCGAGGACTGGTTTTCCCTTCAAACCCGACGCCTTCATCGATTGCTCGCTCAGGCGAATGAGCGTGTCTGGGTTGTAGACGCAGAATCCTGGATGCGCTTCCCACGCGACCTTCACGCCGTGCTGCGCGCACAAGCGCGCTTGCGTCGACCAGTACGGCACGAGCACCTGCTTCCACTGGTACTCGAGGATCGCCATGTAATCCGGCGGCCACGCGCACGTCACCCAGTTCGGCATCTTGTCGGTCTTCGATCCGCCGGGGCAACCGGAGAACGTGATGACAACATCGGTGCCGAGGAGCGGCGCGAGTTTCACGGCGTTCACGAAGTCGCGGTGATCGTTCGCCGCGTGCTTCTTGTCGGGATGCACAGGATTTCCGTGTACCGCCAAGCCCGACAACGCAAGATCGTGATCCTTCAGAATCCCCTTGATCCGGTCTTGCTCCTTCTTCGAAGCGAGCACCTTCGCGGGATCGAAGAACGGCTTGCCTGGATACGCGCCAACGGGAAGCTCGATCGCGTCGAGTTGGATCTCCGCGCAGTAGGCGGCGACGTCTTCGAGTTTGCGACCGGCGAACAGGGCTGCCATGACACCAAGTTTCATATCGATCTCCGTGGGAGGGTTCAGATGAGGCTCTTCAAAGTACCATTGAACACCGATCCTTGGAGGAACAAGTGGCGACGCATCTGACGAGAATTGCGATCGAAACCGCGCTTCGACGCAGGTCAAACTTTCCTGTCTTTGGCGTTGTGACCGCCGCCCTTCTCGCGTCGCCGTGTTTCGCACGAACACACGTGGATGGCCGCGCGCATCGAGACTCCTCTGCCGAGAGTGCGAAGACTGATGACGAGCCTCAGAGCGTCGCAACCTTGTCGAACGCCGTGAAGGTGACCAGCGCGACCGACCAGCGACTTGATCTCGAACTACGGGTCGTCCATGAGACGCGCGCCGCTGTGGAAGCCGATGGAGCGTCTGCAACTTCACCTCCAACTGCAAGCCCAACTTCTCCACCAACCGCCACAGCAATCGTGGTCCAGTTCGAGCGAAAGACGGGTGAAAAGTCCTGGCGACGGATCAGCGCGAGCGATTCGTCGCCAAGGCTTCCGATGACCGCGGCGGACACGATTGGGCGCGCACCTCTGCTCTTTTGCGACGAGAGTGGAGGCGACAAGATTCGAGGCGACAAGATTCGAGCCGACGAGATTCGAGGCGACGGCGCTGCCCGCGGCGAAACCCCTGATTCCTCGAGCTCCGGCAGAGTCTCGTTCAAACAACTCGATCCATCGATCGGCGAAACGATCGCGGATGAAGTCACGCTTGTCGCTCTCCATGATGAGGACACCGCCATCTGTCTTTGGCGAGATGGCATCATCGTCGAAGTGTGGACGGGCGATCCGCTTTTCATCGAGGCTCACGACCGTATCACGGTGCAATCTCCCAAAGCACCGTCCGCCTCCATGTTGAATTTCGCGCGTGGTAGTTCAGGCCTTCGATCGATTCGCGCTGCGTGCTGCGCCGCGGTCGATCCTCTCATGAGAAACGCCGTCGCCGCGCTGCTTTCGAACGCATGCGGTGAAAAGTCGACCCCCGCGAAAGAGGCTTGTGTCGCCGCACTCGACTACTGCGACCCCGCCGCTGGTCCCAAACAAGACGCGGCGTGGCAAACGTACAACGCAGTCTTCAGGGCACTGGCCGCACGACACGCGGAAGTACTTCGACTTCGCTCACTTTCGACGGAACGCGAGCCGTCAAAGCGCGACGCGCAAGCACGCTGAGCCCAGGAGCATGCAGTTGCGCGGCGAGGCGATCCGCTTCGGCAAGGCGATCGTCGTCCGTGGCGAATCGGATGTCTTGATTCAACTTGAGCACGCTCTCTGCGAGCGCTCTTCGATGGTTCGCGCATTCTGGATCGTTCGCCTCGAGCGCAACGTTTTGGAGCGCTCCAAACGCGTACATTTTTGGCCAGACGTAATCGCCATGTGCCGCCAGCGCCGACGCGAGAAGTAGCTCACGCGCATGATTCGGCGATCCTTCACGCCGCGCTCGTGCAAGTTCGATGCGCGTGTCCTGAATCCACTTGAGCAAGATCTCATTTGTCGGCCCCGCGGCGATCTCAGCGTTTGTCGATGGCGCGCCCTCGCTGCCTTGAGAGACACTGTTCGTCGAAAGATCACCGGTCTCGAGAATGCGCCGCGCGATTTGGTGTTCGAGCGTTGCGTCGGGACCACCTTCAAGTCTGTCGATATCAAAGAGTCGCTGCGCTGCCGCGCGAACCGCGAGAGGTTCACTCCGCAGCGCCATCCAACCAAGGCTGAACGCGAGTACGGGAAGCGCCGCAAGCACAAACCTTCGGAACTGTCGACGCGGAGTTTGGCGAGCCGCACGGGAAACAAGCTGCGAGCGCGAGAGCTCGATGTTCCCTCTCTCAAGCGGTGCGATCGCTGCGCACTCGCGCTGTAGCCACTCCTTCAGCTCGGTGAGGCGCACCCGATCGCGCTCGCCGATGGAGAGCGTTGACGCCACTCTCTGAATCTCGCTCGAAGCTTCGCTCGGTTGAACCGCTTCGCCTTCTCGCGGCGACGGATCGTTCCACGCAGACAAACCAAAATCGATCAGGCGCGGTGAACCTTCGGCATCGATCATCAGATTTGCGGGCGAGATGTCGCCATGCTCAATCGACTTCGCGTGGCAGGCGCGCACGGCTGCCTCAAGCGAATCCAAGATGGTCGTGCATTCCTGCCACGTTCGTTGGCCACAGGCGATCCAGAGATAGAGCGGAAGTCCTTCGACAAACTCGGTCACGATGAATACTGCGGGACTGCGTTGACCGTCGCGTTGACTATCGCTTGGATCAACCTCGGATGCAGCGCGCATACGCTTGCGAGATCGATCGGAGGCCGCAGCGACATCGCCTCCGAATGGCTGGGAATCCGCCGGACCATCCGATCGCTCGTCAGGTTGCGAGTCAAAAGGCTCGTCCAAGGGCTCGTCCAAGTGCTGGTCCAAAGGCTCGTCCAAGTGCTCGTCCAAGTGCTCGTCAAAGTACTTGAGGGCAGCTTCATCGATTTCGCCTGCGTCGAGGACACGCGCAACACCACCATGCGCGATCGCGCGAGCGGCTCCAGCCTCACGCAAGAGCCGCGAGATCGCGTCGCGCGTGTCGCTCCGCTTTGAGCGGACCACTTTGAGTGCCACGCAGGCGGGCGCGCCACAACGCGAAAGCGTTCGATCGAGCGCTTCGAAGACGCGGCCGAACGCGCCGCCCCCAAGTTCGCGCGTGATTTCATATCGACCTTCGCCATCTTCCAGACGCGCGCCGATTCGAAGGCCGATGAGCGGTGTGCTCTCTGCTTCAAAGTCACGCGCGATCATCGCGGCCCCGAGGCATCGTTCGATCGACTGTTGCCATGCAGGCCAACGCTCTCGCCATGCCCGCGCAACTTGCGGCGCATGGACTCCCGCTGCAAAGAACGCGGCAAACAAGAACGCTTCCGCCGCGGCCGCATCGTTGATCGGATCAATGTGAGACTGATATCGCTCGATCGACGGGAACGATCCGTATTGCGACGCCAACAGTGAGAAGTCGCGCAAGACTGCCGACTCAAGCGACTCGTCGGCGCTGAGATTCCAGTGGGGCACAGCCTGGGCAGACCACCCCTTCGATTTTCGTCGAACAAAATTCCCCGACATGGCGCCAAAGATAGCGGCACTTGAGTCCCATGTACTTGGAGTCTTTGTATGCGAGTGATTGATCCGCGAGCTTCGTGCCGACCACCGCAATTGTCACGGAACCACTTGATTCTCCTGAGATTCGCGATGCTGCACACACCATCGATTCCATCGGCGTGACGAGTCGTTCGTTTGCGCACGATGCATCACCCAGTACCCTCCGCGCATGCCCGAAGCTTCGCTCGGAAGTTGGGAACAAGACGACATGGTTCGTCTCTTATCGGAGATCGAACCGCTGCTTCGCGCCCATATCCGGCGTCGACGAACCCAACGCGGTCCGATGCTTGCAACAAGCGACATCTGCGCCTCGGTGGTGCGTCGCGCGGTGATGGACCCGAGCGAAGCCGTACAGTTCACGGATTCCTCGCGCCAGAGCAACCAGCACTGCGATCCTGACATCCAGCTCGGTTCGGTGCAGATCGCACGGCGAATCAGCCCTCAAGACCCGCGGGAAGGTCGAGAACGTGCCGCAGCGCGCGCCGCGGACACGCCCGCCCAGACCGCCCAGACCGCATCGAGTCGAAAAGGTGCTGCGATCAGTTTCGTACTGACGCTCGCTGATCGAGCGCTCGCGCTCGCACGACGAAAGGAACGACGAGAGCGCACAACTGCGGCAGCCGCCGCGCGCCGAGGAGTGGTCGTCAAGAGCGAAATTGATGCAACGGCGTCGGACGCGATTTCCAAGGTCGAACGCTCCGATGTGCTGCGGAATCTGCTCAAACAGGCCTGTTTGAGCAGATTCCGCAGCACATCGGAGCGTTCGACCTTGGAAATCGCGTCCGACG
>JAIYCA010000234.1 GCA_027488265.1 Planctomycetaceae bacterium | reverse complement strand
GAATCCCCCAGACACTCCCCCAGACACTCCCCCAGTGAATCCCCCAGCGCATCCGACGAGCCCGCGCCCGAGTTGCTCCATCCGCTGCGCGCGCGTGAGCGTTGCATCGCTCAACATGACACGCAGCAGTTCGCGCCGACCGTCTCCCTGCGTCGCGGCGACCGCTGCGGTTGACACCGAAGTGTCACGCGCACTCGGAGTAGACACGTTCGCGGGCTGTGACAGCTGCGCGATCTCAGCCAAGCGCGTCACGCGCCAAAGTGCAAAGTCGGAGCGCTGTGCAAGCTGACGCGCGTTCAGTGCATCACGAAGTCGCTCGGCACCGCGACCGCTTTCCACTTCGATGAGATCCAAGCGCAGTAACGCGAGCATGGCGATTTCATCGAGCGGGCGTATGCGAGCGTTGTTTGCATCGTCCGATGGCGCTGGCTTCGTGGTCGCGACGTCGGGAGTCACAGCGGACTCCGCGCTTGGTGCAGTCGACGCGCTCTCCGCGGGAATCAGTCCGCGCAAGATCACGCACGCCTCATCACGGCGACCGAGCATGATGAGTGCGTCGCTCTCCAACAGCCCGATTCGGCGCAGCGCTTTACCGTCGGTTGCGCGCGCGCGCTTTGCTTCCGCGATCGCGGCGAGTGCGGCATCGGCAAACCCGAGGCGCAACGCGCACGCCGCAGCGAGCTCTTCGAGTTCACCTGGCTCCGTTGGAAGCGGAATCGCAACTCCGCGTCGCTCGATCGCATCTTCACCGATGAAGAGTGCAAAAAGCGCAAGTGCCTCAGCATCACGTCCGGCTTGCGCGGCGATCAGACCACGAAATGCAATACCCACGGCATTGCGCGGATCGCGTGCAGAAATCGCATCGAGAACCGTTCGCACATCTCCCGATCCTCCACGCGAAAGCAGCGCAACGAGCCGAATTTCGAGCGGCTCCACACGGTCAGGGGCGAGTTGTTCTGCTTCTTCCGTCGCGTCGAGCGCCGCTTGCACATTGTTCTTGCCGATTGCATCTGCTGCGACGGAAAGCAATCGCGTCACGTCACGGGGCAACGGTTCGACATCCTGCTTCGGCGGAAGTGTCGCGCGGAGACTCGTGATCGGTGTGTGAAGAACGTCAGCTGATTTTGAAGCGGTGCTCGAAACCGCGCTCGCGTTTGCACTGACCGGCGCGCTCGTTGGAAACGTGCCAACGAGGAGTGGAACACGCATGGGAATCGCGCGGTCGAAGTTCTCCGCGGCGCGTGCAGCGCCGTCACCGGCCGAGGACGTTGCCGCTTCCGTCGCTTGATCACCGGGTACGTGCGACAGCTCCGTGGATTGGCGCGATGAGCACGCCGTCAATGCCATCGTGCTCGCCAAAAGCGTGCACGCAGAACGAGCGATCAGCGAACTCGCAACCGTTTCGAACAGACCGAGCGGACATGCGCGAGGAGGAAGTGCCGAGTTTGAAAACCAAAGGAGCGCACGAGGAAGAGGTGAAGCGCGACCATTCATGCGATTCGCCGTCCACGTTCCGCGTCGCTTCCTCATTTGCGCTTCCCGCGCATCGGTTTCTTACTCGTCTTTGCGGTCAGTTTGCCGCTTGGCTTCTTTTTCGAAGGCTTGCTTGCGCCAACTTTTGAAGTGGCAGCCGACTTCGCGCTCTTACGTGCAATGTTCTTCGAGGCTGTCTTGGTAGCCGACTTGGTAGCCGTCTTGATAGCCGTCTTCGAAGTCGGCTTCGAAGCCAGCTTCGTCGCTTTCTTCGTGGCTTTCTTCGTGGCTGGCTTCGAATTCTTGTTCTTGGCAGACTTCAGCGCAGCTGCCTTCTTCTCGGCTGCCTTCTTTTCGGCGGCCAGTTTCTCAGCAAGCTTCTTCTCGGCAACCTTCTTCGCCGCAAGTTGCTTCGCGAGTTGAGCCTTCTGTGCCGCTTCTTTCTTCGCCTTTGCCTCAGCGATTCGGCGCTGCGCCTTCAGCTTCTGCTCGGCTTCGCGCGCACGTTTTGCCTCAGCCTTCGCGCGCTCCGCCGCGCGCTTTGCTTCCAGTTTTTCGCGCTCTGCCTGCTTCTTCGCGACCTCTTTCTCACGCGCAATGCGCGCCTTCTCGCGTGAAGCGTCACGTTCAGCCTGTGCCTTCGCTCGCGCAGCCTCGGCCGCAACCTTCGCCTTTTCACGATCTTCGGTGGCCTTGATACGAGCGGCCTCGGCCGCACGCTTCGCCTCTTCACGCGCGATGCGATCTGCTTCGCGCTGCGCGATGGCGGCGACACGAGCGGCTTCACGTTCGATGCGCTGGCGAACACGCGCTTCTTCGGCTTCCTTCTTCTCGCGAATGCGCTGCTCTTCGCGCGCAATCTCCGCAAGTCGACGTTCTTCGGCTTCGCGCTCGGCAGCCTCGATCGCTGCGCGCTTCTCGGCTTCGACGCGCGCCTTTTCTGCTTCCACAGCAGCGCGGAAACCCGCGTGACGAGCGAGGTACGCCGATCGGAACTTCAGCGTGTTCTTTCCGCCCGCACCGATGGCCTCACGCTTCATCGCGTCGAGTGCGCCAGAGACCTTGAGGTACTCCTCGATCTTGTGGTGCTTCGCGATCCAGGCAGCGACGTCAGGCGTCGTTGCCGTCGGATCGACCGCGTCTTGCTGCACGAGCAATTCGACCATCGAGTCATCGATGATGGGCGAAGGATTCTCGAACGCGACCACTGCCGTGCGGCCCGCAACAAACGGTGGAATGTCCGCGAGACCATCGAGATACGCGCGCTGATCCTTGCGCGAGAGATTGCGCAGATGATCGAGCGAGGTACGGTGCTGCCGACGGAAGACGTCGTTGAGCGTTGCGCGAAGCCGCGCCGCACGCTCTTCGACGAATGGATACTTCTCACCGATCGTCTCGATGACTTCACGCTCGAGCATCACGCGCAATTCGTTCGCATCGACGACGAGCCGCGAAAGTCGGCCAAGCGCCTCCTCAGCAAGTTTCGGCGTGCTTTCCCAAAGCAGGTAGTTGGTCAACAAGATCGCAAGCGGATCGTTGGGCTCATGCCCCGGCAACACTGGCGTGTCACCGAGCATCAGCGCGCTGTTGTGCTTGCGGAGAATGGCCCCAAACTTGGGCGCACGGACGAGTTCGACCTTCATCGTGTCTTGTCCTCCGGCCTTTCCTTCCCGTCCCCTTCATCTTCATCAACCGAAATCGCTGACGCTGTCGACTCCGCCGAAGCAGAGCCGGTCGTCGACCGAATCGCGGAATCGAGTGCCGCCTCGCGCTTGAAGCGCTCGTCGACCTCGAAGACCAACGTTGGCACGCGACCGATGCGCGTTTCGTCCATCACGCGACGACGCAAGAATCCGGCAGCCGCGCGGAGCCCTGAGAGTGTGAGCGACGCCTTCTGCTCCGGCAGCACCGACACCTTGATACGCGCCTGCGCGAGATCAGGCGTCAACTCGACGTCAGTCACTGAGACCAAGCCCTGCACACGCGGGTCATTGAGGCCGCGCGCGATTTCGGCTTGGACAGCACGACGAATCTCACCCGCGACTTGCAAGGGGCGATCCGTGCGCTGCATCTCGTCGCCGAGTGGACCACGCAAGCGCGTGGGCCTCGCAGCTGCACTCTTTCCAGCGGGTTTTCCCGCGAATTTGCCATCGCGCGGAAGCCCCGCATTCGGATCACG
>JAIYCA010000051.1 GCA_027488265.1 Planctomycetaceae bacterium | reverse complement strand
TGCGGCGGCGGATCGTCGTGCGGCGCGCGAGCGTGTGCAGTCGGCGCTTGCGATTGAACAGCGACGACTCGCGGTGCAAGCAGCATCAATCTCAGGTGACTTTCCGATCGGTGGAAACGACATAGAGATCTTCGACGAGGCAGAGGCGCTCTTTGAGCGGATGGCCGAGGACATCGATCGCGCGGAGCGGCATGTGCACGTCGAGTTCTACATCGCGCTTGACGATGCAACGAGTTGCCATGTCTTCTCAGCGCTCGAAGCGGCTGCGCGGCGCGGTATCCCGTGTCGATTGCTGCTCGACGGGCTCGGGTCGCGCGCGTTCCTCAAGAGCCAACGACATCGTGAACTCCTCGCCGCAGGCGTGCAGGTGGTCGAAGCGTTGCCGGTTGGCTTTCTTCGTCGCCGCTTCGGCCGCGTCGATCTGCGGAATCACCGCAAGATCGTCGTGATCGACGGCGCGGTTGGTTACATCGGAAGTCACAATCTCGCATCGAAGGATTTCAAAGTGAAGGAGCGATACGCGCCGTGGATCGATGCCACGATGCGTGTGCGCGGGCCAGTCGCGAATGATCTCCAGAAGATTTTCGTGGAAGATTGGTACTTGGAGACCGACGAAGAACTCGTGAACTTGATCGCGCTTGGTGTGCGCGACGGAACCGATCCCGCGATCGCGCAGGTCCTCGGAACGGGGCCCGCGACGTACGAGAGCGCGATGCCTCAGTTGATTCTGTCGCTCGTGCATTTGGCCGAAGAGGAAGTGATCCTCACAACGCCGTACTTTGTGCCGGATGAGCCCGCGCTCGCGTCGCTTTTGACGACCGCGCGTCGCGGAGTACGCACTGTCCTCGTCGTGCCGGAACACAACGATTCGATGCTCGTGAAGCTCGCGAGCCGCAAGTTCTATCAGCGCCTCCTCGAAGCAGGTGTTGAGATTTGGCAGTACCGCGGTGGGTTGTTGCACGCGAAGACGATCGTGGTGGATGGACGTACGTCGTTGATGACGAGCGCGAATCTGGATCGACGCAGTTTCGAGTTGAACCTCGAAGCGAGCCTTGTGGTGTACGACGCCGAAGTCACGCGTCGGTTGCGCGCGGTGCAGGAGGGGTATCTGCGCAAGTCGAAGCGGGTTGAACCAAGCGAGTGGTACGCGCGGCCCGCGTGGAAGCGGCTGATCGAGAATGCGGTGGGCTTGATGTCGCCGCTGCTGTGAGGGCGGGTGCGGCGAGCGTTCGCGTCTGCGCGAGCCTTTGGCTTACCACAACGCCAAGTCAAGCAACGGCCAAAGGGAGCAAAGAGAAACCGCGTCGCCAAACTTTGAAGGTAAGTGGCAACGCGGTTTCGTTGGATATTGGGAGTTGTTCGACGTGGATCCTGCCAGAGGGAGCAAAGAGAAACCGCGTCGCCAAAGGCGACGCGGTTTCTCAGTTGCGACCGCTCAAAACAAGATGCCGATGGGCGGACTCGAACCGCCGACCTTCGGGCTATGAATCCAACGCTCTAAACCAGCTGAGCTACATCGGCGAAGGGTCGCGGAGTATAGCGAACTTTGCCTGCGACTCAACCTGCGTGAAAACGCTTCGGATGCGCGAAATTTGGCTGGTTCACCTGTGCGGTTCAGGGGTGGGTTGAACGCGATTGCACAGGGCAGCCGCCGCGTCAATGCGCGGCGAGTATGAGTCGAAACAGGAAAGTCTCGATCACGTCGCGACGGGCTTCGGGGCGCTGCGTACCCAACGTCGGCCGAGTTCAGTCGCTGCGAACTCTGGTTCGCGGCTCGCGATCGCCGCGGCAACGAGACCCATGAACATCGGGTTCGGTGCAAGCGGACGGCTCGTCAATTCGGGGTGGAACTGTCCGCCGACGAAGTAGGGGTGCATCGTCTGCGGCAGTTCAAGCAACTGCATAATTGGGAACTTCGGGTGCCGCCCGCTGAAACGAAGGCCTGCATCTTGAAGTTGCGCGATGTATGCCGGTTCGACTTCGTATCGGTGACGGAAGCGCTCGCGCATTTCCGTCTTCCCGCCGTAGAGGAAACTCGCGAGCGAGCCAGGCTCAAGAATCACGTCTTGAGCGCCGAGGCGCATCGTGCCGCCCATGATCCCTTCGAGTTTCTTCTGATCGGGCAATTCCGAAATCATCGGATGCGCGCAATTCGGCTCGAACTCGGTGGAGTTCGCGCCTGCGAGTCCGAGGACGCTGCGGCCAAACTCAATCACCGCCATCTGGAAACCAAGGCAAATACCGAGGAACGGCACCTTGTTTGTGCGCGCCCACTTCACGCAGCGGATCTTGCCTTCCACGCCGCGTTGACCGAATCCACCTGGCACGATGACCGCTTGTACGCCGTCGAGTGCGGCGTTGGTTTGCGCGTCGTCGAGGAGTTCGCTGGTGTCGATCCAGCGCGTGCGGATCTCGCACGAGAGTTGCGTCGAGCAGTGCTCGATCGCCTTATCGATGGAGGCATACGCGTCACGAAGCGCGGCGTACTTGCCAGTGATGCCGAGTTCGATGCGGTGCTTGCGCGGCGCGAAGATGCGGCGCGAGAAGTCGAGCCACTCGGTGCGTGCGACGTCCTCTTTCGAAGGGTTCGTGCGATCGTGGAGATTGAGCAGCGAGAGAATCTCGCGATCGAGGCCGCCCGCGCGCATCGCTTCAGGAATCGCGTAGACACTCTCGCGATCGTGCATCGAGAAAATGCGCTTGAGAGGCACGTTCGAGAACATCGCGATCTTCTCCATCACCTTGTCGGTGACGGGGTTCTTCGCGCGGCACGCAACGATGTTCGGCTGAATGCCCGCTTCCATCAGTCGCTTGATGCCGAGTTGCGCCGCCTTCGACTTCTGCTCGCCGAGAATCGACGGTTCAAGGATGTAGGTCAGCGCAACGAAGCACGTCGACTCTGGGCCCTCCTCGAATGCGAGTTCGCGAAGTGCTTCGATGTAGAAGCCGTTTTCGTAGTCGCCGGCGGTACCGCCAACTTCGACAAACACCACATCCGTGGGTTTGCCGTTGTTGCCCGTCATCGCGAGTTCGCGCAGACGCATCTTCACGACGCCCGTCACGTGCGGAATCATCTGTACGTCACGGCCGAGGTAACCGCCGCGGCGTTCGCGCTCGAGCACTTCGGTGTAAATCTGTCCAGCGGTAACGAAGTTCTTTCGCGTGAGATCTTGGTTGAGAACGCGCTCGTAGGTACCGAGATCCATGTCGGTCTCGCACCCGTCGCTCAGGACGAACACTTCACCGTGGCGATACGGATTCAGCGTGCCTGAATCGATGTTGAGGTAACCCTCCATCTTGATGGGGGCGACCGACAGGCCTTTGTCTTTGATGAGTTTGGCAAGCGAACTTGCGAAGATGCCTTTGCCGAGACCGCTCATCACGGTGCCGACGACGACGACAAACTTCGTGCGGCCGCGCTGATATCCAGCCGGAGCGGGCGAATGCCACTCCGTGCTCTCTTCACTGCGTCCGAACTGAGACAAAAAGCCGCAACCTTCGGGAGTTTCAGGGTTGTGCGAATCCGAATGGGGCATTCCCGAATGTAGCCCGACGGAGGGCCCGAGCGCAAGCGGGAATCACCGCGCAATCACGGGAATTTCCGCGAGGCGCGATGCAAGAGAACCGCGCGCGGCGCGCACCACTCATCGACTTCGGTGGCGCCGAACGAAAGCGGCGTACTGCTCCGGTGTGTCGATCCCTTGGCTCTGGACTGGTCGGACGGCGACGGCGATTCCGTGACCGTGCTCAAGGACGCGCAGTTGTTCGAGGCTCTCGGTCTCTTCGAGCGGCGCGACCGGCCAGGAGACGAACTGACGAAGGAATGCCGAGCGGTAGACGTAGAGCCCGACGTGGCGAAGGGGCGTCGCGCGGGGTGTTCGGCCGCTGGCGCGATCTCGATGGAAAGGGATTGGGGCGCGGGAGAAATACAGCGCGCGGCCACCTTCGCCGAGCACGACCTTGACGAGATTTGGGTCGTCTATGGATTCATTTTCCGTGAAAGGGGTCGCAACGGTCGCGACATCCGCCCAAGGCGACGCAAGCAAGAGTTCAACCGCCGCGTCGATGACTTCGGGCTCCATTTCAGGTTCATCGCCCTGAATGTTGACGAACACGTCAGCGGGGACGACCGACGCCACTTCCGCAAGTCGCGAGGTGCCGTTTGGATGGTCGACGCGCGTCAGGACTGCGTGTCCGCCAGCTGCCTCAACGACTTCGACAATCCGTCGATCGTCGGCGGCAACGACGACTTCATCGAGGCTTCGCGCTTGGCGGGCTGCCTCGAGCACGTGCACGACAAGGGCCTTGCCTGTCTCACGGGCGAGAACCTTTTCAGGAAAGCGCGAGGAGGCGAGGCGAGCGGGGATGACGCCGACGGTGCGTGGTCGCACGAGTTGCTCCAAAGGGAGTTCGCGGTGGGCAGCGCGCGATGACGACGAGCGCGATTAGGCGGGGAACTCTTTCATCAGCGCGTCGATGTCCTTGCGCTTCGTGCGAATGTCGCGATAGGAGATATCGCGTCGCACGATCGCAGAGCAGATCTCGCCCGCTTCGCGCGCGGCAGCGCCGCTTCGCTCTGCACGAGCTTGTTCCATGAGCGACACCATCAAGTCGTACTTGATCGGGAGTTCGCGCTCGACTTCGCCTGCGCCGAGCGACTGAAGCGCTTCGCGGTATTCGCCGATCGCTTCGCCGTGCCAGCCGCTCGCCGCAAAGCACTTGCCGAGCATGTGCGTTGAAGCGATTCGAAGTTTCGCTTCGTCTTTGCAGGACTGGAACGCAGCCATCGCCTCATCGAAATTGCCGAGTTCAAACTCGATGCGTCCGAGTTCGAACTTGATCGAGCGGTCCGTCGGGAAGTTCTTTTGCTTCTCGCGGAGTTCGCGTACTTCAACGTCGATCAATTCCATACGCGCGGCTTCATAAACCTCTTTGAGCGCCGTGTTCTCAAGATCCGCTTGGTGCGCCTTCAACGCGGCCTCGCGCTTTCGGCGTGCTTGCGAGATTCGGATCTCGCCCGCAACCATCTTGAAGCGATACTCGCGAAGACGTTCGAATCCGCCCATCAACACGGTGTAGGCTTCTTCTTCGGCCTCCGCGGTGCCGCGACGACGAAGGAGCGTGCCGAGTTTCTGGACAGCGTCACCCGACATCGGGTTCGCCTCGAGGTCCGCGCGGGCGCGCTCGACGAGCTTCGCCTCGGTTTCCTCGGTCATGGTGATTGCTTGCGCGTCTTGACGCTCTTGTTGCTTCTCAGCGTCCTTCAGGTTCGACTTCAATCCGCCTTGCTGGCCGGGCTGCTTGTCGTAACCGCCTTGCTTGAGCGCATGACGCGCCGTGAGTTCTTTGAGATCAGCCGCGAGTTGCGTATCAGTTGGGTCCACCGCGACTGCTTGCTCGACGCAGGCATGCGCTTCGCCCCACGCTTCAATACCCATGAAGTGTGTCTTCGCCTTCAACCACATCGCCTTCGACTGCTTGGGATGCTGTCGAAGAATGTCCATCGCGCCCTTCGCGACCCACGTTCCGAACTCGATCTGCCCAGCCTTAGCGCAGGTCTCGAGCATCTTGAAGAGTGCATCGAGGTTCTTGAGGTCGCGCCACCAGATGTACTCGGCTTGCACGAACTTCTCGATCGGACCTGGGCCTTCGAGTTCCTTGATCTGATCCTTCGAGGCAGGCTTTCCGCCCGAGCGGAAGTGCGTCACCGCGATGCGGAAGGCGTCCTCGTGGCGCGCCAAGACCGTTGGGTCGAGGCGGAGGCCCTTGGCGAACAGCATGAGCGCATACTCGGCGTTGCCGGTTTGCGCGATCGTCTTGGCGTGCTCGAAGAACTTGCGTGCTTTGTCAGGTTGGGGAACGAACGCGCCCGTTGGCACGCCCTCTTGAGGGGCGGCGGGCTGTTCCGCGGGCTGCTTCTTGCCGAATGAAAAGAAACCCAATCCTGAGCTCCTGCGGTCGAGGGCGATGCTCAGCGGGAGTGCCAAGCGTGAAGGGGTAAAGGTATCGCGTTAGGGGGGGTGGGTCAAACGGATGGAGGGTTTCGTTCCGCGAGCTTTCCATGCGGCACGTCGCGCGCAGGTCGGTCGAACTTGTTGCCGCCGACGCTACGATCCGCGAATGGCATCTCCGCGTGGCATCGTGCTCCATCCGCATCCAGTTCTTCGGGCGAAGGCTCGTCCAGTCGAAAAGATCGACGATTTCGTGCGTGGACTTGTCGACGACATGCGTCGCGTTGCGCACGAACTCGACGGGATTGGCATTGCCGCGCCGCAACTCGGCGAAAGCCTCCGCATCTTTCTGACCTGCGGACGCGAGAACGATCCGGAGCGCGTCTACATCAATCCGCGCTTGGAACTCTCGGGAACTCCCGACCTCTGCGACGAAGGCTGCTTGAGCCTTCCCGAGATTCGCGCGGAGATTCTGCGGCCGACTGTCGTGCGCATCACTGCGCAAGACATCGAAGGGCGCGAGTTCACGCTCGAGTCGAGCGAGTTCATGGGTCGCGTGTGGCAGCACGAATTCGACCATCTTGAAGGTGTACTCATCATCGATCGGATGCGACCGCTCGACCGGTTGGCGAATCGACGCGCGATTCGTGACTTGGAGCGTTCGGCTGAAGGTCGGAGGCGCTGAGTGCGCATCGTCTTCTTCGGGAGTGGTGCGTTTGGTATTCCAACGCTGGAAGCGCTTGTGGCGCACCACGAGATTGCGCTCGTTGTGTCGCAGCCTGATCGACCAGCGGGACGTGGAAAGATCATGACCGCGACGCCGCTCGCCGCGCGCGCGGCGGAACTCGGGCTGCGCGTCGTGAAGCCAGAGGATGTGAACGAGCCGACGGTGCGCGATGAGATTCGCGCGCTTGGCGCGGACGCGTGGGTGGTGATCGCGTTTGGTCAGAAGCTCTCGCGCGAGCTGCTGGACGGCGTTTTTGCGATCAATCTGCATGGCTCGCTGCTGCCGGCCTATCGCGGTGCTGCGCCGATCCAGCGTTCGGTGATGGATGGTTGTGCGGAAACCGGAGTGAGCGTGATTTCGCTCGCCGAACGCATGGATGCAGGGCTTGTCTACGCGACCGCATCGCGCGCGATCGGGCCCTCGGAAACATCGGACGAAGTGCACGACCGACTCGCGGAACTCGGTCCCGCGGTGATCGAAGATGTGCTCGCGCGCCATGCTGCCGGCACGCTCGTTGGTGCGCCGCAAGTCGAAACCAAAGCAACGCGGGCGCGGAAACTCTCGAAAGCGGAAGCGACGATTGATTTCGCCGAAGTGGACGCGGCGACCGCGCGCGCGCGAATCAACGGGCTCAACTCGTGGCCTGGCTGCACGGTGCTCATTGGCGACGTGCCGGTGAAACTCTTGCGTGTGGAGGTTGCGGCCGAGGTCGCGGCCGAGGTCTGCGTCGAGTCGACCGGTGCGCCTGCCGTCGGCGTCTTCGGACCGGACGGCGTGATCGCGACCCGCGCTGGCTCCATTCGGGTGATCGAGATTCAACCCGTCGGTAAGCGCGCGATGCCGATGGCGGAGTTTTTGGCGGGGCGGTCTCGCCTCATCGGAAGCCGCGTTCAACCTGTTGTGGCCGGCGGATAGTTCGGTCGAGCAATGAGCGCGGGTTGGCCGATAGACGGTCGGCCTGCCGATGTCGCTCGATTTTCGCACCAGTACGCAACTCGTCTTTGACTTCGCGCGTGAAGCGGAGGCGGAGCGTTCGCTCGGATCGGTCGTAACGGCCGCGCCGGTCGCACCCAAACGCACGAGTCGTCGACGTTCGCTCGCCACGTTGCGCGCAAGTGCACCAACCATCGCCGACGCGCCTCGACCGCCGCGCGGGATCGATCATGAGCGTCCGTCACAGCGGCGATTCGATGCGATCGTTCTTGAAATGCTCGCGCGGCATCCACTGCGCGTGAAGCGTTGGCGCAATACGCTTTCTGGAATTGCGGTCCTGCGCATCTATCGCGACGGTCGCCAAGATCGCTCGATCGAAGCGCCATATCCAACGAGCGCGCTGCGACTCGCGATTTTCTTGCACGAAGTTGGCCATCACGTGCTCGGGCTCGGCGTGCATCGGCCGCGCTGTCTGGAGGAGTATCTCGCGTGGCGCTTCGCGCTCGATCGACTCGCGGAATTTGGTGTCGAAACGGAAGGACCAGTCGCGCGACGCTTCGATCGCTCGATGCGATACGCGGTGGCGAAAGCGATGCGGCGCGGGATTCGTCGTCTCCCTGCGGAACTTGCAACGTTTTTGCCGTAAATCGCGCGTCCTGCGTTCATGCAGCAGTCACGCGATGAGCGTCGAACGATTCGTATCAGAGAATGAGCATCGCGTCGCCGTAGCTGTAGAAGCGGTAGCGCTCGCGTACCGCGACGGCGTAGACATCGCGCAAGAACTCCATGCTCGCGCGGGTTGACGCGGCTGTACTCGCGGCCGCATCTGCACCCGTACTCGCACCCGCTTGCATTCCCATGAATGCGCCGACCAACGCAAGCAGCGTCGAGCGTGGAAGGTGGAAGTTCGTCAGCAGCGCGTCAACGTGGCGAAACTGATAGCCCGGCGAAATCAGGATGTTGGTGAGCCCGCCGATTCCCGCCCCGCGTTCCGTGTCATCCTCGGATGAACTCGGCAGCGGCTCAGGCAAACTCTCAAGCGCGCGGACCGTCGTCGTGCCAACCGCGATGAGTCGCGCCTGTCCATTCGAACGCGCAAGGCGCGTTGCCTCGAGCGTTGCGAGTGTTGATGCAGGCACGTGGAAACTCTCCGTGTGCATCGGATGATCGCGCAGGTCTTCGACGTCAACTGGCTTGAACGTCCCCGCACCGACGTGCAGGATGACTTCGTGTGTCGGGACGCCTTGCGCGCCTATCTGCTGCAAGAGTTCTGGAGTGAAATGCAATCCCGCCGTCGGTGCGGCGACGCTGCCGCGCGCAGTGTGATCGGCATAGACCGTTTCGTACTCCGCGCGATCTTCGTCGTCGTCAACTTCGATGCCGGCATCGCGACGCGCTTTCAGAATGTAGGGAGGCAGCGGCGTGTGGCCTGAACGCTCAAGCATCGCGGCGACATCGCCGCCACGCGCGCCCGGTCGAAGTCGTGCGATCCATGCTTCGCCATCACGAGCGATGAGTTCGAGCGCGTCGTCTGATTCGATACCCGCGTGATCTACGAGTTGTAAGAGTGTCTGCGGCGCGAAACGCTTTGCTTGTCGCAGGAGAATGCGCCAGCAGTCGCGCTCTGCGCAAGGCTCGAGCAGTAGTCCTTCGGTGGCACGTCCGCTCGCAGCGTCGCGCACGAGAACCCGCGCGCGAAGCACGCTCGTGCGATTCACGACGAGTGCATCACCTGATCGAAGAAAACGCGGCAAATCGCGCACGAAAGCGTGGGTGATCGTGCGCGTCGCGCGCTCGACGACCATGAGTCGCGCCGCATCGCGTGGGTGCGCAGGCTCGGTCGCGACAAGCGACGGATCGAAGTCATACTCCAGTTCAGAAGTGCGCATGGCTTCAGTTGCGGGCTTCAGTTGCGGGGATCGTTCGTGCGGGTTCACAGCATCGACTCAGCGCGGACGATCGGTTGTCGCGAAGGCGTGAAGCGGTGCTCACTTCTTGCGCTGTTTGAACTTCGACTTGATCGACTGCGTGGCGCTTGAACCCTTGAGCGAGAAGCCTGGGAATCCGCCCATGCCTGGCATGCCAGCCATTCCGGGCATCCCGCCCGACTTGGCCATTTCTTTCGCAGCCTTGATGCGATCACCCATGCCGCCGGATGCGAGGCTCGCAGTCATTTTCTGCACAGTCTCGAACTGCGTCACCAAGCGATTGACTTCGTTGGGCGTCGTCCCAGATCCGGTCGCGATGCGGCGTG